>JANMHL010000108.1:0-5531 GCA_031375125.1 Novosphingobium sp.
TGGGCTTGAGGCCCAACTCGTCGGCCTTTTTGGCGACGAGCCCCGCAGCGACCAGCACGCCGGGGTTGCTGGTGTTGGTGCAAGAAGTGATCGCGGCGATCACCACATCGCCATCGCCGACGGTGAAGTTCTTGCCCTCAACCGGAACGCGGGTCTGGGCCTTCTTATAGGTTTCGGTCATATCGCGGTTGAACACGTCATCGACATCGGGCAGCGAAACCCGGTCTTGCGGGCGCTTTGGCCCGGCGAGTGAAGGCACCACGGTGCCGAGGTCGAGTTCGAGAGTCGACGAGAAGATTGGTTCGACCGCTGGGTCGATCCAGAAGCCCTGTGCCTTGGCATAGGCCTCAACCAGCGCGATCTGGCTCTCTTCACGGCCGGTCAGGCGGAGGTAATCGATCGTCTTGTCGTCGATCCCGAAGAAGCCGCAGGTCGCGCCATATTCAGGGGCCATGTTGGCCAGAGTCGCCCGGTCAGCCAGCGTCAGTCCGCTCAGGCCCGGGCCGTAATATTCCACAAACCGCCCGACCACGCCGTGGGCACGGAGCATCTGGGTGGCAGTCAGCACCAGATCGGTGGCGGTGACGCCTTCGTTCAGCGTGCCGGTGAACTTGAACCCAACGACTTCGGGGATCAGCATCGAGACCGGCTGGCCGAGCATCGCCGCCTCCGCTTCGATCCCGCCAACGCCCCAGCCGAGCACGCCCAGCCCGTTGATCATGGTGGTGTGGCTGTCCGTGCCGACGCAAGTATCGGGATAGGCCACGGTCACGCCGCTCTGGTCGGTGCTGGTCCAGACCGTCTGAGCGATGTTTTCGAGGTTCACTTGATGACAGATCCCGGTGCCGGGGGGGACGGCGTAGAAATTGTTGAGCGACTTTGAACCCCATTTCAGGAAGTCATAGCGCTCCATATTGCGCTGATATTCGATCTCAACGTTTTCTTCGAAAGCCTTGGGGTGGCCGAATTCGTCGACCATCACCGAGTGATCGATGACGAGGTTCACCGGCACCAGCGGATTGATTTTCGAGGTGTCGCCGCCCAACGTCGCAATCGCATCGCGCATCGCAGCAAGGTCGACCACGCACGGCACACCAGTGAAATCCTGCAGCAGCACCCGGGCCGGACGGTACTGGATTTCGTTCGACGATTCAGCCGGGTTCTTTTGCCAATCGACAATCGCCTGAACATCGGTGGTCGAAACGGTGAAGCCGCCGTCTTCAAACCGCAGCAGGTTTTCCAGCAGGACTTTCATGCTGAACGGCAGGCGCGAAATATCGCCAAACTTAGCCGCCGCCTTGGCCAGCGAATAATAGGCGAAATCCTTGCCCCCCACGTTAAGCGTGGAGCGAGTGCCGAGCGTGTCCTGTCCGACCTGAGTCATGCCGCGTGATCTCCTGATTTGGAGGCCCAGGGGGACTGCGCTTTGCAGCGGCAGCAGGGCCGGTTGTCGGCGCTGCCGATGCGCGGGAATCCGCCCTGCGTCAAGGGCTGGTTGGGTCTGTTTCGGAGCGAGCGGGCAGCGCTGCGGGGCTGATGCTGTCCCGCTTCATCAAGCCCAGCAGGAAGGCCGGAACAAATGCCAGTCCGATGAACCACACCGGCAAGGCACCTTGGATCCAATAGGAGTTGTCTGGGCGGGCCACAGCCGTGACCATGAAAAACACCCCCAGGCACCAGGCCAGCGCGCGGTGGCGGCCCAGTTCGGCCCAGCCGAGCAGCGGGGCGAACGCCAGCAGCGCAGCCGCCGGGCGCGGCAGGAAATGCAGCACCGTGTTCATGCTCAGATCGTCAACCCAGCCCGCCGGGCCGCGCAGCCCGAACCAGCCTTGTGACTGCGGGTCCCCGGGCAGGGTCCAGCCCAGCACGGCGCTGCGGTGCTGAATCAGCGCGACAAGGCACAAGGCCAGGGCAGCTATTGCAAATGGCCTGCTCCGCCGGTCGAGTGTGAACAGGCCGAGCAGCGGCGCATTCAGCTCTCTCACCAGAACGGCCAGCATCGCCGGAATAACTGCCAAGCGCACTTCCGTCAGCCCCAGCGCGACTGCCGCAAACAGCCCGCCCCACATATCATGGTACAGCCGGAACGGACTGAGCACCAAGGGCAAGCCCGCCGCCAGCAAAAAAAGCAGCGCCATGATCCGCTCAAATATCGAGCGCTCTTCCAGATTATGCAACCAGACCAGCGTTGCCAAGCCGAGCAACAAGCAGGCCGGCCACAACAGATCGCCATACCAACCGCTCGCCCAGGCGAGCAGCGGCGGCCGCACGGTATAGAACGGGCGCACCGGATAATGCCGTTCGCGTTGCAGCCGGGTGGCGACCTCGTAGTAATTTTTGCCCGCCGTGACCTCCGCTGCAATGTCGCGATAGAGCCGGTTGTCGCCGAAACCGGGCGGGGAATTGGCGGTTTCGGGGAGCAGCAAGCTGCCGCGCGCGCCAAAACTGGTCAACAGCACCAGCGCCGCTACCAGCAGCAGCAAAGCGATCCGGGCCCTAGGCACCGGGGGCGGCCTTTGCGTCTGGCGCATCACCGGGCAGGGGATGGGCGCCATGACGCCGCGAAGCAATCCAGCAACCGATCACGATCAGCACTGCCCCTGCGACAGTCGGCAGGGTCAGCCCTTCATCAAACATGAACCAGCCAATCAGCGCAGCCCAGATGAATGCGGTATATTCCAGCGGCAGCAACACCTGCGTTTCCTCGCGCGCATAGCCCCACGAAATCAGCATCAGCGAGATTGTCGCCAGTACAGCGGAACCGGCGATATTGGTCCAGGCTGACAGCACGGGAAACTGCGCCAGCCATGGGGCCAGCAGCCCAAGGAACAGGCTGGTGAAGACCGCCTGAAAAGTCGCGACTTCCTTGGGATCGGCCAGTTGCGCTTGCTGGCGTTGCAGGATCAGGTTCCAGGCATAAAGCACTGCCGAGGCGAGGATCGCGGCGATCCCCCAGGCGGCCTGCGTGCTGTAGCCGCCTTGCCCCAGCCGCGCGCTGACGATCACCACTACGCCAGCCAGTCCCAGCAGCGAGGCGAAAATGGCCTTGCCGCTGATCTTCTCGCCCAGCAGCACGGCAGCCAGATAAAGCGCGATCAGCGGCGCGATGAAGGATATCGCCATGCCCTCGGCCAGCGGCAGATACTTGAGCCCCCAAAAGAAACTGGTCGCCATCGCCGCGCTGTTCAGCCCGCGAATGGCGTGGAGCCGCAACAGCGTCCCGCGCGGCCAGATCCCGCCGCTCAACATCCAGATCGGGACCATCACCACCGCGCTCAGCAGCGATCGCCACAGCATCGCGTTATAGGCGCCGACTTCCAGACTGGCGCCCTTCATCAGGCCGTCCATCACCGAAAAGCTGGCGATTCCGGCCAAGACCGCCAGAAACGGCATCAAGCTGTGGTGGCGGCTCATCCTGTTCCCCGATGGACCAAACCTCAGAGCGTCTTGATGATGCCCGAGAAGTCCGTGCCCCCGTTACCCGCTGCGGTGAACGCTTCATAGAGTTCGCGGGCGCGGGTCCCCATCGGCACTGCCGCGCCGACGCTTGTCGCGGCTTCCATCGCCAATTTGAGGTCTTTGAGCATCAGTGCGGCGGCGAACCCGCCTTGGTAGCCATTATCCGCCGGGCTGGCCGGGCCGACCCCGGGGACCGGGCAATAGCTGGTCATCGACCATGACTGGCCTGATGCTTTGCTGGAGATGTCGTAGAAGGTCTGCAGGTCCAGTTCGAGCTTTTCGGCGAGCGCAAAGGCCTCACAGGTCGCAATCATGGTCGCGCCCAGGATCATGTTGTTGCAGATCTTGGCGGCTTGCCCCGCGCCGCTCGCCCCGGCATGGATCACCGCTTTGCCCATTGCGGACAGGAGCGGTTCTGCCTTGGCAAAGGCCTCGTCGGTGCCGCCGACCATGAAGGTCAGCGTCCCGCCGTTGGCCGCCGCGATCCCGCCTGATACCGGCGCATCGACCATCGCGTAACCGGCCGCACTGGCGGCATCGGCGACCAGCCTCGCGGTGCCGACATCGATGGTCGAACAATCGAGCAGCAGCGCCGAGCTGGGCGCATGGCCGATCACATCGGTGCCATAGACGCTGTCCACGATGGCGCCATTGGGCAACATCGAGACGACCGCTTCTGCACCTTGGACAGCTTCACGCACCGAGGTGTAGGTCGCGCAGCCGTTGTCGGTCGCGCGGGTGAGGGCCTCTGGCGACAAGTCGAAGGCATGGACCTCATGCCCGGCCTTGACCAAGTTCGCAGCCATCCCGCCGCCCATGTTGCCGAGGCCGATGAAGGCGATTTTCATGACATCCGTTCCTTATATGCCGCTGACAATTACAAACCCGACAAAGCCGATGAACAGGCCCATGACCGTCCATCCGACCAATTCCATGCTTTCGATGATCTTACCCATCCCTGATTTAGGGTCCCGATCCGAAAACTCTGCGCTTTTCGTACTACCCAGAAGCGGGGGCCTTCCAGCTCGCCAACGGAGCCATTCTAAAATGTTTAAGGTCGCGATGGCCGGTCCGCCAATCAGCATGGCGTAACCGATAAGGACCGCTTTCACTTCCCCTGCCACACCCCGGCCCGCTTCTCGATAAACGCGGCCATGCCTTCGGCCTTGTCTTCGGTGGCGGTCAGCACTTGGAAGATCCGGCGTTCGATCAAGATGCCTTGATCGAGCCCGGCCTCGAACGCGGCATTGACCATTTCCTTATTGGCGATCGCGGCCAGCGGCGGCATAGCGGCGATCTCGGTGGCGGTTTTGAGCGCCTCTTCGATCAGCGAAGCCAGCGGCACGACCCGTGCGACCAGGCCCGAACGCTCGGCCTCTTCGGCGCCCATCATCCGGCCGGTCAGGCACATTTCCATCGCTTTGGCTTTGCCGACCGCGCGGGTCAGGCGCTGGCTGCCGCCCATGCCGGGCGCAACGCCCAGCTTGATTTCGGGCTGGCCGAACCGGGCGTTTTCGCTCGCAATGATAAAGTCAGCCATCATCGCGAGTTCGCATCCGCCGCCAAGCGCAAAGCCGTTGACCGCCGCGATCCACGGCTTGCGGGTGGCCTTGACCAGATGGCTGGTCCAGCGGCTGAAGAAATCCTGCGCGAAGAAATCAGCGGCGGGTTTATCGGCCATTTCCTTGATGTCGGCGCCCGCCGCAAAGGCCTTTTCGCCTGCGCCAGTCAGCACCGCACAGCGCTGGCCCGGATCAGCCTCATAGGCGGCGAAGGCGGCGATCAGTTCCTCTAGCACCGCCGAATTGAGCGCGTTGAGCGATGCAGGGCGGTTGAGCGTGATCAGAGTGACGGCACCGCGGGTTTCGGTGGTGATGGTTTCAAAAGTCATAGGGGCTTCCATTCCTCATCCGCAGGCAGCGGGAAAAATATGCTGTCGATCAGGTCTTCGCCCACGCCCTCTGGCGTGACCGGATCCCATTTGGGGTCCATGGTCTTGTCGACAATCACTGCGCGGACCCCCTCGGCAAAGTCCGGGCGGGTCAGCACGCGCGATGCAATGCGGTATTCCA
>JANMHL010000124.1:0-3462 GCA_031375125.1 Novosphingobium sp.
GCGGCGGCGTGCTGGCTGAGCTGCCCGAAGTGCTCGCGCAGAACGGCCTCTCGCGCCCGTTGATCGTCACCGATGCCTGGATCGAAAGCTCGGGCTTGCTCGAACGCGTCCAGCACCTGCTCAGCGCCGCAGGCATCGCCAACCGCGCCTTCACCGGCGTGGTCCCCGATCCCACCGTCACCGCGATCGAGGCGGGCTGCGCGTTCCTCGCCAAGGGGGAGCATGATTGCGTGATCGGTCTGGGCGGCGGCAGCCCGATTGACAGCGCCAAGATGATCGCGGTGAAAGGCACCCGCCGCGTCCCCGATCTCAAGGCCCCGCATCAGGAAAACGCCCCCGGCCTGCCGATCATCGCGATCCCCACCACCGCGGGCACCGGCAGCGAGGCAACTCGGTTTACCGTAATAACCGACGCCGATACGGATGAGAAAATGCTCTGCGCCGGGCTCGCCTACCTGCCGCAGATCGCCATCGTCGATTACGAACTGACGCTGACCAAACCGCTGCGGCTCACCGCCGATACCGGGATCGACAGCCTGGTCCACGCGATTGAGGCCTATGTCTCGAAGCAAGCCAACCCCTTCGCTGATAGCATGGCCCTATCCGCGATGCGCCTGATCTGGCCCAACCTCCCCCGCGCCTGCGCCGACCCGTCCAACCGCCAGGCGCGCGAGGCGATGATGCTGGGCGCGCTCCAGGGCGGGATCGCCTTCTCCAACAGCTCGGTCGCACTGGTCCACGGCATGAGCCGCCCGATCGGCGCGCATTTCCATGTTTCGCACGGGCTGAGCAACGCGATGCTGTTCCCGGTGGTCACCCAGTGGAGCGCCCCCGCCGCGCTGCCCCGCTACGCAGATTGCGCAAGGGCTATGGGCGTGGCGCAGACAGCAGAAAGCGATCAAGGCGCAGTCGGAAGACTGGTCGAAGCCCTCCACCAGATCAACGCCGATCTCGCAGTGCCCTCCCCCAAAGCCTACGGCATCGACAAAGCTTGCTGGGAGGACCTGCTCCCGCTGATGGCCGAGCAAGCTCTGGCCAGCGGCTCGCCCTGGAATAATCCGCGGGTGCCGGGGGTGGAGGAGATTGCGGGGTTGTACCGGGCGGCTTGGGGATGATGCGTGATCCGGAACCTGACGCCCCGAAGTCTACATAGGGGCCCCTGATACGGCACCCAGAGGTTGGTTTTCACGCGGTGCGAAGTGTGCCGCGAAAGATACTATTGAGCTATCCAAACCAATTCATCTTGCTCTAACCGGGTTAGTTGTGCAATCGATTGCAAGAACGTGGTCTTGAACGGCCGCAACATGCCACCCGGAGTCTATAGATAACCATGGCGGTGACACCCCTTAATCCCACCACTGCACAGACGACAAAGATCACACGTGAACGCGCGTGGTGGCAATCAGCCGTCGGCTACCAGATTTATCCGGCCAGCTTTTGCGATAGCAATGGCGATGGCATCGGTGACATTCCCGGCATCATCAGCAAACTCGACCATCTGGCAGATCTGGGCATCGGATTTATCTGGCTTTCTCCTGTCTATGCCTCACCCATGATCGACAATGGCTATGATATTTCCGATTATTGCGCGATCAACCCAATATTCGGCACAATGGACGACATGGATCGCCTGATCACAGAGGCCAAAAGTCGCAAGATCGGTATCGTTATGGATCTTGTGGTCAACCACACATCTGATCAGCACGCTTGGTTTCGCGCTGCGCAATCTGAACACCAATCACCTTATCGCGATTACTATATTTGGCGCGATCAGCTGCCGGTAAAGGGCTCTCCGGCCGATCTTGAAGCCGCTTTTGGTGGCTCAACGTGGAGCCGAGATGCGCAGAGTGGCGCCTGGTATTTCCACCTATTCGCACCCCAGCAACCCGACCTAAATTGGGCCAACCCGGCCCTGCGCGCCGAGATCTACGCGATGATGAACTGGTGGCTCGACAAGGGTATAGCTGGTTTCCGCATGGATGTGATCGATCTGATCGGCAAACAGCCCGAAACCGGGATCGTTGCCGATGGCCCTGAATTGCATCGTTACCTTCAGGAAATGCAGGCAGCTACCCTGGCCACACGCGATGCCGTGACTGTTGGCGAAGTCTGGAGCGCCACACCAACCAGCGCTCTCCTTTACAGCGCACCCGCGCGCGGTGAGCTATCGATGGTATTCCAGTTCAGTCATGTCACGCAGTTCTGCGATGAAAAGCTGGGCAAGTGGAAGCCCAAACCGATCGACTGGCCCATCTTGAAATCGACTTTCGCCACTTGGCAACAGGCTCTGCACGACAAGGGTTGGAATTCCCTATTTTGGGGAAATCACGATCTGCCGCGCGCGGTTTCTCGCTATGGCGAGGACGGCGAATACCGCATCTCGTCTGCCAAAGCGCTGGCAACAGTGCTGCATTTGATGGAGGGGACGCCGTATATCTATCAGGGCGAGGAGATCGGTATGACCAATGCCGGCTTCACGTGCATCGAACAGTACCGTGACGTCGAAACGATCAATTTCCATCGCATCCAGGTTGCCGATGGCGTTCCAGAACCGGATTTCCTAGCTGGGGCACGCGCCAACAGCCGCGACAACGCGCGCACGCCCATGCAGTGGTCGTCGCAACCCAACGCAGGTTTCACGATCGGCACACCTTGGATAGAGGTCAATGGGAACTACCCGCTTCTCAATGCCGAGCGTGATCGTGACGATCCCGATGGGGTGTTCAACCGCTACCGGCAGTTGATCGCTCTGCGTCGCGAATATGCGGTCATCCGTCACGGTGATTTCCGCCTGTTGGCGCCCGAACATGTCAGCTTGTTTGCCTATGAGCGGCGATTGGGCTCGCAACACTTGCTCGTTGTCGCCAATATGTCTTCGCTGGCGGCGACCCTACCGATCACGCGCATTCCGGCTGTGGAAGGTCGCGACATATTGACTGGCCAGATGGTTTCGACACACCAAGGCACCAAGCTGGAACCTTTCGCTGCCTTTGCGATTTTGTGCGAACACCCGCTTTCAGCGCAGCAATGAAATTTCTTCAATGAGCCTTGCGACGTGGACTCTAAACAGAAGATATACCGCAAGGGCTTTGCATCGCCGATATGCGCGGACAGTGTCCGCATTTTGGCGTTGTCATGTAGGTACAGCGGGTCAGGTCTAGGCCCAAAAACTATCCCCCTCAAACCACCCCCAGTGCCTCAAACGCCAGCGGCATGCTTTCCAGCATGATCGCGTCCCCTACGCGCACGTCGCCGCCGGTCACCACCGTGGCCATCACGCCGCATTTGCGCATCAAGGAGCCGTCTTCCGCCTTGTCCAACGTCGCCGCCATCAGCCCTTTGACGAGGCCGTCGATCTGGGCGCAGGGGTTGCGCAGGCCGGTGATCTCGATCAGCGCGTCTTCACCTAGCCGCAGCCTTGTGCCGCGTGACAGGCCGAGCAGGTCGATCCCGCGGGTGGTG
>JANMHL010000141.1:0-11277 GCA_031375125.1 Novosphingobium sp.
GCTGGAGCGCACGATGCTTGAGCGGGTCGACGCGGAGTTCTTGCGAGAACTGGATGACCGTCTCGGCCGCACAAGCCAGCTTTGCGGCCATGTCCGCTCAATGACAGACGCTGCTATCATGCCATTCGTGCGACAGTTCGCGGCTGTTGATCAAAAGTGGTTCAATGATCAACCGTTGCTCCGTCTGAAGGTTTGGCTGGCCGATCATATCTCGTCAGAGCTTTTCAATATGATCATGCTGCCGGTCGCGCCTTGGTCGCCTGGCGATCAACCGGTTCCGCTCACATCGGCTCCGGTGCGCTGACAACCAACGGCAGCTACCAGGACGTAACATCGGTTGGCCGGGACCATATCGTGTACGCTTCGACTGCCTGGCTCAACTTAGTTGCCCCCGTCAGCACCAATGCCACAAATTTAAGGTCGTGATTTAAGTGTCCGTCGCTCAGGTGACAATTAGGTGCTACGCGCGACTTATCGGGAGCAGCGAAAGGAGCGGGATGTGTCGATCAGCCTGAATGTGAATGGTAAAGCGGTATCGGTGAATGCCGAGCCCGACACCCCGTTGCTTTGGGTTTTGCGTGAGGACATTGGCCTTACCGGCACAAAATTCGGCTGCGGCGTTGCGGCGTGTGGAGCCTGCTCGGTCCATGTAGACGGGCAGATCACGCGTTCTTGCAGCATCGCCGTCGCCGATGTCGCAGGCAAATCGGTGACCACGATTGAAGGCCTTAAATCCGCTAACGGCACGCTCCATAAGGTGCAGCAAGCATGGATCGACGCTCAGGTTCCGCAATGTGGCTATTGCCAGTCCGGGCAGATCATGGCGGCTGTGGCGCTGATCCAGCAGACTGGCAGCCCGAGCGATGCGCAGATCGATGAGGCGATGACCAATATTTGCCGCTGCGGCACCTATCCGCGCATCCGCAAGGCAATCCATGCCGCGACCGGCAAGGCCGCGGCCGCTTCAGATGGAGCTGCATGATGGCTGATAATCCCAATCCAAACCTTGCTGAAAATGCCGCGCCGACCGCGGCGAAGAAAAGAGGTTTCAAGCGCCGCGCTTTCCTGATCGGTGGTGTGGCGGTCGTTGGTGCAGGACTGTTTGGCATCAAGTTGAGCGATCGCAATGCCGCGAGCAAGGCCATTGCGCTTACCACCGGCAAAGGTGAGCATAATTTTGCCACCTGGTTGAAGATCGCCGAAGACGATCAGATTACCATTTACTCCCCACATACCGATATCGGGCAGGGCTCAAACACCGGTCTCGCGCAGATGCTCGCGGAGGAACTGGACGCAGCGTGGGACAAGGTAAGCCTGGTTTCTGCACCTGGCGAATCGGGCTTTGCCAATAGCGGGCTGGCGCGCGGCTTCTTGGGCGAAATGACTGGCCAGCCAGGCATCGTCACCGGCATTCCGCAATCCTTCATGTCCTTCATCGCGCGTTCGATGAACTTGCAGATCACCGGCGGATCTTCGGCGCTGCGTTACACGGGGCAGGTCACATTCCAAAAGGTTGGCGCTGCAACGCGGCTGGCGTTGATCGAGGTAGCAGCAGCGCGGCTGGGCCTACCTGCAGCAGAGCTGACAACCGCAGGCAGCAAGGTGATACACGCCAAGTCGGGCAAATCTTTGCGCTACGGCGAACTGGCCGCTGCTGCCGCCGCACTATCGCTCGATAGTGATCCACAGCTGAAGTCACCTAAGGATTACAAGCTGATGCGTACTTCGGTGCCGCGGCTCGATCTGCCCGCGAAGGTCGATGGCAGCGCCCGATATGGCATGGACTTCACAGTTCCCGAAATGCGCGTGGCGACGATCATGGCGGCTCCGGTGCGCGGCGGCATGCTGACCTCGGTTGACGAAGCGCCGGCGATGGCGGTCAAAGGCGTCGAAAAAGTCATCAAGCTCGAGAATGCTGTTGCCGTGATCGCCAAAGGCTATTGGTCCGCACTGGGCGGGCTGCGCTCACTATCGCCGCAATTCAGCGATGGCGGCAATGCGGACATTTCGACCGCATCAATCTTCCAGGCCTATGATGATTTGTTCGCCAAGGGTGAACCGGCTGCCGAAGCGGGCGCAGGCGATGTGAAGGCGGGGCTGGGTACAAAGCCTATCGAGGCAAAATATCAGGTCCCTTTCCTGCATCATGCGATGATGGAGCCGTTCGCGCTGACCGCGCACTTCAAGGATGGCAAGCTTAACCTATGGGGTGGGATGCAGGATCCGCTGGCAACGAAAATGTTCGCAGCCGAGGTTGCTGAGCTGGACGCCGACAACGTCACCTTCCATCCGATGCTGATTGGCGGCAGTTTCGGGCGGCGGCTGCCCATGTACATGGAAATTGTCGAGCAGGTGGCTCAACTTGCGATGCAGTTGCCCTATCCAGTGAAGCTGATCTGGAGCCGCGAGGAAGAGGTGGCGCAAGGGGCCTACCGGCCACAAAGTGCTGCCATCCTCAAGGCCGTCATCGGCAAGAACGGCAAGATTGCCGCTTTCTCGAACGACTATGGCCAGCCCGAAAGCGCCGAGGACGAGACCACCTTCATCTATAACCTGCCGGTGGTGGCGCGGCGGCATTATGAATATGCCTCCAACCAGCAGGCCGGCGCTTGGCGGTCGGTCAATTCAACCCAGCAGGGCTTCTACAATGAAAGCTTCATGGATGAGCTGGCGCATGCGGCACAGGCTGATCCGGTTGAATTCCGCCGCAAGCATCTGAAGCCCGGATCGCGCCATTTGGCGGTGCTTGATGAAGTGGCCAAGCGCAGTGGCTGGGGCACGCCTTTGCCTGAAGGCGTCGGGCGCGGTGTTGCGATTGTCGAGAGTTTCAAAACCATCGTCGCGCATGTGATTGAGGCGTCAGTCAAGGAAGACGGCAGCCCAAAGGTGCTAAAGGTGACAACGGTGGTTGATGCGGGCAGCATTGTTAACCCCGATGCCGCGGCAGCGCAGATTGAAGGCGGCACGATCATGGGGTTGTCTTCGGCGATCGGCGAAGCAATCACGCTTGATAAGGGAGCGGTGCAGCAGAGCAATCTGACCGATTATCCGATCCTGAGGCTTGCCGATGCGCCGCCTGTGCATGACGTCCATTTCCTTAACAGTGGCGCCTTTATGGGCGGTATTGGGGAGCCAGGTGTTCCACCCGCTGCGCCGGCACTTGCCAATGCGTTGTTTGCGGTGACCGGCAAGCGGATCAGGCAATTGCCGTTGCTGACGCAGGCGAAGGTTTGAACGAGCCACAAGGCATGGCGCTGAACAACTGGTCGGCGCTCGTCCTCGCGGCGGGGGGCAGTCGCCGGTTCGGCACCCCCAAGTTATTGGCGGATCTAGCAGGGGAACCGGTGATAAGGCGAACAGCAGGCGCGATCTGTGCCGTTGGATTCAGGGAAACCATAATTGTTACTGGCGCAGAGCATGCCGAAGTCAGGGCCGCCCTAGCCGGATTGCCGTGCAAGGTGGTGCATGCCTCCAATTGGGTGGTGGGGATTTCAGCCTCCATCCGCGCCGGGATCGAGGCATTGCGGCATGAACGGGAAGGGCTGTTCCTGTTCCTTGGTGACATGCCGCTGGTGCCAAACGGACTTTGTGAGGAGCTGGCCGATCTCGCCAAAAGCGTCGGCTATGCTGCCCGCCCCTTGCGCGGCGATGTGCCCGGACATCCAGTTGCCTTTGTAAACGAAGCGGCAGCCGATTTGATGGCGTTGAAAGGCGATGAGGGAGCAGGGTCGCTGCTGCGCGGAGCGGGTGCGAAGATTGGTTATCTGCCAACCACTGATGAAGGCGCGACACTGGACATAGACACGCCCGCCGCTCTGGCTTGTGCCGAACGGCTGTGGAAGTCGCGCTTCACTTCGGACATGATCGACAGTGCAATGTCCTGCGGCGCTTTACCAAATCCGTGAAGCCCTATTGGGGCGTGCAGCCGTTCAATGGCCGCTGGACTGACGCCGTGCTGCTGCAATCGCTCAACGCGGCTTTGCAGCCTAATACGCGCACCGATTGCGCCGACATAAAAGGCATCTGAAGCCAACGCTGTTGCCAGCATGCCGTCATTATCCTCCCGATCATGGGTGACGACAGCCACTGCAGTCCAGCGATCCAACGGGAGTGTTTCGGCACTTGCTGAACGTTGGTAACGCAGCCCAGCAAAGGGCGCCTTCACGGGTCCGCCAGGATCAACCATCACCGTTTCAATTCCAAAATGCAGCGCAAGCCCCGCCAGCGCCAGTGCAGTTGCATCGCTGCCGATGATGACCAGCCTCAAAGGCGGTTCAAAATGCGCAAAGAAGCTTGTGCCATCCCATCGATTCAGGTCGGGGCTGGCTGCTTCGGAAAATCGAGCGATGCGGGTGCCACCATCGCTTTGCCAGAGGACAGGTTTCCGCTCACGATAGCCAGAGAGCAGCGTTGAAATTGCGGGATCATCGATGCTCGCTGGCTCGACTAAGATCGAAATACCAGCACCACAGGCCAGTTTGATATCGAACCAGGGGCTACCTTCGCCATAGCGTAGCAGGCGGTGCATGTTCTCAGCGATGACTTCCCGGCCATGGCGGGCGACATCATCTTCGACGCAGCCACCGGACAGAAACCCCCAGCGATGCTCATCCGTAATCAACATTTGCGCACCGACATCGCGCGGCGCAGGTCCATCAGCAGCGACCAAGGTGGCAATGGCAAAGCGATTCAGGCTGGATGACTGCCCTAACAATAGCGGACGGATATCATCAGCAATATCTACATGGCGGCAAAGTTTCAAAGCTGGATGTTCCCTTGTCGGATGCAAGATAGTGATGTTTTCGGAAAACGGGATAGCTGTCCAGCCATCGCTGTGGCGCGGGATGATTTTGATTGGTTGCTGGCCAGAGGTTGGGCAGTCAGCCGCATCTTGCCGTGTCCGAACACTAAGCGAATTTCATGAAACTGAGACTCGCGGCCCCCGCTTTGCGCCTGCCCTTCAGCAACATGAACCAATGGCGGATAACGGGGGGCGAGAAGAGTGGCCTCAATGGCCGAAATGTTAGCGTAGGTTACCATGGTGACCCAGTTTGGGGAGAGCTGTCTCAACGGATGCTGTTAGGGTCGATTTTAGGGTAATGTTGCCCTTGCAAGGTATTGCATCATAAAATCAATAATTTACGTCGAGGGTTCGAATCCCACCCTCTCCGCCAGTTGTTCCTTTCACGCTTGAGATTCTGCCACACGGTGCGAGCCGGACGGGGTCCGCTGCGCAGTGCGGCAAGCGTGCCGCCGGTGCGCAGTTTTTCGTCATTCTCAAAAATAAAAGTGAGCCTTTCCAATCGGATTTGGAAAAAAGTTGGTGCAATCGCTAACCCATGGAACCTTTTCCTGCGCGGCGCGTTACCGCCCTAGCATCGAAATCATTCGAGCGACCGCGGGAGGCCTAACTGCTGTGCCGACTACATACCCAATGCCGAACTGATGGCTGTTATTCTGGCCGTCGAAGATGATTTTTTCATACTGCAGAACTTGGCGTGGATGATCGATGATCTTGGGCATATTGCGCTGGCGACGAGCGACCTGCCCGGAGCGCTGTCGCACCTGACGGCACCGGATCATATCGACGCCCTGTTCGTCGATATTCGCCTGAAGGAGCTGGTTTTTGGGGGCTATGACGTGGCCAATCAGGCGATTGCGCTCAGGCCCGGACTGCCGGTGCTGTACACTTCGGGCAGCCTCCTTTGTGATGATATGACCGCGCGGTTCGTGCCCGGCGGACGGTTTCTCCAGAAACCCTATTCTCCCGCGCAGATAGAATCGTCGATCGCCGAGCTGCTTAGCTAGCATTTCATAGCGCCCTGCGGACTTTGCAACTGTTCCGGGCCGAATACTGAGTTAGGGCATACCATCACAATTCCGCCGATCGTGACGGGCGCAGAAAACCTTCTGCCGCTCGCTGCCAGCAACGCAGCAGGGCAGACCGAAGAGTCCATCGTCAAGGCTGACGCGCTCCAGCGGGCTATTTTCAACAGCGCCAACTTCTCCAGCATCGCCACCGACGCAAAAGGCGTGATCCAGATCTTCAACGTCGGGGCCGAACGGATGCTGGGCTATGCCGCAGCAGAGGTGATGAACACGATCACCCCGGCGGACATCTCTGATCCGCAGGAACTGATTGCCCGGGCGCAAGCGCTGAGTGCCGAGCTGGAAACACCGATCACGCCGGGCTTTGAGGCGCTGGTATTCAAGGCATCACGCGGGATCGAGGATATTTATGAGCTGACCTATATCCGCAAGGACGGCACCCGGTTTCCGGCAGTCGTATCGGTCACCGCGCTGCGCGATGCGGTTGGGGCGATCATCGGCTATCTGTTGATCGGGACTGACAACACGGCCCGAAAGGCGGCCGAGGAAGCCTTGCTGCAAGCGGGTGCCTTGCAAAATGCCATCTTCAACAGCGCCAATTTTTCCAGCATCGCCACCGATGCCAAGGGGGTGATCCAGATCTTCAATGTCGGGGCTGAGCGGATGCTTGGCTATGCCGCAGCGGAAGTGATGAACACGATCACCCCGGCAGATATCTCTGATCCGCAAGAGCTGGTCGCGCGAGCGCAAGCCCTCAGCGCCGAACTGGCCACCGCCATAACCCCCGGGTTCGAGGCGCTGGTGTTCAAGGCATCGCGCGGGATCGAGGACATCTATGAGCTGACCTATATCCGCAAAGACGGCACCCGGCTGCCGGCGGTCGTCTCGGTCACCGCGCTGCGCGATGTGCAGGACGTGATCATCGGTTATCTGCTGATTGGCACTGACAATACCGCGCGCAAGCTGGTGGAGGAGGAGCAGAAACAATCCGACCAACGCCTGCGCGACCAGCAATTCTACACCCGCTCGTTGATCGAATCCAATATCGATGCGCTGATGACCACCGATCCCGCCGGCATAATCACGGACGTCAACAAGCAGATGGAAGCTTTGACCGGGAGCACCCGTGATGAATTGATCGGGGCGCCCTTCAAGGATTGCTTCACCGATCCGATCCGGGCGGAGGCCGGGATCAAGCGGGTGCTCACCGAAAAGTCGGTAACCGATTATGAACTGACCGCGCGGACCCGTGACGGCAAACAGACCGTGGTGTCCTATAACGCGACGACCTTTTACGATCGCAATCGCACCTTGCAGGGGGTCTTTGCCGCAGCGCGCGATGTAACCGAGCGCAAGCGGTTTGAGCAGGAATTGCAACAAGCCAAGGCGGCGGCCGAAAGCGCCAGCCGGACGAAGTCGGACTTTCTGGCGAGCATGAGCCATGAAATCCGCACGCCGATGAACGCCATTATGGGTATTGCCGATCTGCTCGCGAAAACCCCGCTGTCCCCCGAGCAGGACAAATACGTTCAGATCTTTCGCCGCTCGGGCGACAATCTGCTGAACCTTATCAACGACATCCTCGATCTATCCAAAGTCGAAGCGTCGCAGCTTGATCTTGAGCAAACGGGATTTTCGCTGAGCGATCACCTGGAGAAAGTGATCGAGATGGTCTTGCCCCGGGCCCATGAGAAAAACTTGGCCTTGGAGTACGAAATCGCTCCGAACGTCGGCAACGATCTCGTTGGTGATCCGATGCGGCTGCGGCAGGTGCTGCTCAACCTGCTGGGCAACGCGATCAAGTTTACCGAGACCGGCGGGGTCTCCTTGAAAGTAGAACCGGATATGGACGGCGCGGTGCCGACCGCCTTGCGCTTCACAGTTACCGATACCGGCATCGGGATTGCCGATGACAAAATCGCCAGAGTGTTTGACCGCTTTGCGCAGGCGGACAGTTCCACCACCCGCAGGTTTGGTGGCTCTGGGCTGGGCTTGACGATCTCAAAGCGACTGGTCGAATTGATGGGCGGACGGATCTGGGCTGAAAGCGAAATCGATCGCGGAAGCAGCTTCGGGTTTGCCGTTCCGTTTGAAGTTTGGGTGACTGCCAACCGTCCGGTTGGCGCGCAAATCGGCTCCGACAGCGATGCGCCGCTGGAACCACTGCGCATCCTGATGGCGGAGGATTCGCCGGATAATTGCACCATCGCCTTGGCCTATCTTGAGGATACGCCTTACCAGATCGATGTCGCCGAAACTGGGCTCATCGCCTGCGAGATGTTCAAGGCCGGCCACTATGATCTGGTGCTGATGGACCGGCAAATGCCGGTGATGGACGGATTGACCGCAACGCGAACCCTGCGCGCTTGGGAGAAGGCCAACGGCCTGCCACCAACTCCGATCATTGCCCTGACCGCATCAGCCTTGAAGGGCGATCGGGAAACCTGCCTTGCTGCGGGTTGCACGGCCTATTTGACCAAACCGATCAAACAGGATGTCCTGCTGCAAGCGATCAAGGACTTTTCGATCGTCGGCGCCCAGCCATCCCATCGCGGTTCAGAAGCCCGGGCCCAACGCATGGCCCTGAAACTGGCTGAGCAGATTCCAGCCTTTCTCGACAACTGCCGAGACAATGTTGTGGTCATGCAAGAGGCCCTGGACCGGGCCGACTTTGCGGCCGTAACGATCATCGGGCACAATTTGCGTGGGTCGGGAGGAGGCTTTGGCTTTCAGCAAATCACCGATTTTGGCGCGGGCCTTGAGCAAGCCGGTGAGGCCGGAGCTGCCGAAGCCGCAAGCAGGATCCTCAGTGAGTTGAGCCGCTATCTCGACAGTGTCCAGGCTGCAATCTGAGCCAGGGAAAGGCCGTCAGCTTGGAACTGGCTCGCCGTCAGGCGGCTTCGAGTTCCGGGGCATAGCGCTTGGCCCGGTGGGACTTTGCGGCCGATTCGATCGCGGCGACGAACTGGTTGGTGGCATTTTCCCAAGTGAACTGGCGCGCGAAGATGGCCGGGGCATGGGGATCGGCCAGCAGCGCTTGGGCGATCGCGGTGCGCAGGTCTTCGCTTACCGCGCCGACCCGTGACGGGAAGCTGTCATCAACTCCCCGGCCATGGCGGCCCAGAATGTCGATCGGGCCTTGGACCGGATAGGCGGCGACCGGGACGCCGCAGGCCAGCGCTTCGATCACCACCAGTCCGAAAGTATCAGTCCGGCTGGGAAAGACGAAGCAATCAGCGCTGCGATAGGCGCTGGCGAGGTCTTCTCCGGCGAGTGAGCCGAGGAAGTGGACATGCGGGTATTTGAGCCGGAGCGCACCCAGCGCCGGACCATCGCCGACCACCACTTTGGAGCCGGGAAAATCAAGCTTGAGGAATTCCTCAAGGTTCTTTTCCGGAGCCACGCGGCCGACGTTGAGCAGGATCGGGCGGGGCAGACCGGCAATCGCCGGATGCAGATCACCGTGCGGGCGGAACAGCCAGTGATCGAGCCCGCGGGTCCAGCGCCGGACTTGCGGAATACCCCGTTCGACCAGTTCGTCGCTGAGACTGGCCGATGCGACCAGCACCGCCTGGCTATCGCGATGAAAACGCCGGAATATCGGCCAGAATCGTTCGGCGCTGATCCCGGTGCGGACCGCGACATAATCGGGAAAGCGGGTGTGAAAGGCGGTGGTGAAGGGCACATCATGCGCCTTGCACCAGCCGCGCACGCTCCAGCCGATCGGGCCTTCGGTGGCGATATGGACCACATCCGGGCGGTAGGCACCGAGCAGCTTGCGGGCCGAAAAGCGCGGCGCAATCGCCACGGCGATTGAACTGTAGCCGGGCATCGGAATGGTCCGAAACCGGTCCGGCGTGATCATCTCAACCTCATAGCCGCGGCGATCAAGCTCGACCACGGTGGCGCCCAGCGTGCGGACCACGCCGTTGACTTGCGGGTACCAGGCGTCACTGGCGATGGCGATACGCATCAGGCTGGCTCCAGTTCGGGTTTGAGCGAGGCGGGGGTTTGAGCCGGCGCGCGCTGCGGGGTGCGGCCGGCGCATTCGGCGATCCAATCGACGATTTCGATCTGGCCGTTGAAATCCTCGGTCAGCGCGGTGCAGCTTTCGACCCAGTCGCCATCGTTGTAATAGGTGATATCGCCGATCTGGCGGATTTCAGCGGAATGGATGTGGCCGCAGACCACCCCGTCCAGCCCGCGATCGCTGGTTTCGCGGGCGACGGCTTCTTCATAGGCGCAAATAAACTGCACCGCGTTTTTGACTCGCTTTTTGATATGCGCCGACAGCGACCAGTACGGCAGCTTGAACTGACGGCGGACCGCATTGACCACGATGTTGGTCCGCAGCAGCAGCGAATAGGCCTTGTCCCCCAGCAGCGCGAGCCACTTGGCATAGAGCACAACGCTGTCAAAACTGTCGCCATGGGTGATCAGCAGGCGGCGGCCGTCGGCGGTTTCGTGGATCGCCTCGAGCACCAGCTCGACCCCGCCCAGAGTGAACCCGGCATAGTCACGCAGCATCTCGTCATGGTTGCCCGCAACGAACACCACGCGGGTGCCGCGATGCGCCATCTTGAGGATCCGGCGGATCACTTCGTTGTGGGCATCGGGCCAATACCAGCCCTTGCGCAGCCGCCAGCCATCGATGATGTCGCCGACCAGATAGAGCGTTTCACATTCGATCGAACGCAGGAAATCGACCAGCATCTCAGCGTTGCAGCCGCGGGTGCCCAGATGGACGTCTGAAATCCACACCGTGCGGACTTTGCGCTTGGGCCGGAAGCCGCGCGGTTCGGGCAGCATCAACCAGGCCGGTGGCTTGCCGCCAACCGGTTCCGTTTGTCCAAGCACCAGCAAATCACCGAGTTGCATCGCCATCTCCGCTCAGCCTCTGAATGGAGCGGGGATAGCGCAGTCAGGTTGCGCGCGGCTGACAGTTCGGAGTCAGTTCGGTTACAGTTGCACCGGGAACGGCTAGTGCTGACCGTGCGAGTGGTTCATTCCATTTCTGCCCAAGGCGGCGGGCGTGTTTGACCAGCAGAGTTCGGGGATAGCTATGGTAACATTTCCGTTCTGTCCTACGGTGTCACATTGCACTTCCCTTATCATGCCGAAGCGTTAGTCTGGCGCTCAAACACAAACCATACCGGGGGAACTGCCATGGCCGAAAGCGGCTTGAACCACAGCGCCAACAGTCTGCGGCGATCACGCAACTTTCTGATCGGACTGCTATTTTTTGGCACGATCATCAATTACATTGATCGTCAGGTGCTGTCGCTGCTGAAGCCCAGCATTGAGGCTGCCTATGGATGGGGTGATGCGGAGTTCGCGCATTTTGCGTCGATGTCGCAGCTGGCGGCGGCCAGCGCTCTGATTTTTGTCGGCTATCTGATTGATCGGTTCGGGGTGCGCCGGGCCTATGGCACAGCGGTTGGTTTGTGG
>JANMHL010000183.1:0-5837 GCA_031375125.1 Novosphingobium sp.
CCCTGCCGCACCCCGCTGATTTGAGCCCCAGCGCAGCTCGGTTGCACGAAGTCGCCGGGCTGCGGCTCGCCTTCCCCTCGACTGAGGAACGGCACACTTTTGCGCGGCACTGGCTGGCTTTGGTGGGGCAAAACTGAAGCAGCCGCTGTCGCGTTTCACCAATGCCTTAGCGGTCTATCTCCGCCAAGAAGCGCGTCGTCGCGGAGCCCCTAGCCATAGCCCAGCAGCATCCGGGAGATTTCGCGAATGATCGCCTGTACCCATTACAAGCTGCTGGTCCGCACCGTCTTCACCGCGCTGGTCTTGCTTGGCACCAGCGCTGCCGTGGCAAATGAAGTGTCCGATCTGGATGCGCGGGCCGCCGCTGAATACAATCGCGGGCTCGATGCGCGCGACGCGGGCCAAAACGGTGCTGCCTGCCAGCATTTTCGCAATTCCGCTGTGCTCTACGAAAACTCGATTTACGCCATGATGTCGCATTCGATGCGGACCGAGGAAGACCGCGATGTCATTACGCGCGCGGCGGATCAGCAGCAATCCCAGGCCAACGAGGCCAAGGCCAACGCCAAGGAAGTTTGTGGGCAGGCCGACGGCCCGGCGCTGACATCGTCCAGCGGTGGATCTGCGGCAGTTATTGATGACGATCGCTTTGCCGAGAAAAAGGAATTACAGCGGCTCGGCGACCTTGCTCATAGCCAGTACAAGGAATCGGTCCGCCTTTGGGATGCTGGTGACCGAGCCGGTGCCTGCGCCGCCATTCGCCTCTCAGCCGCCACCTTTGGCAAAGTCAGCGCCGCGATCAAGGCCGACCCTGCGCTCGCCCGGGGCGCTTTTGCCAATCCTGATCAGGTTTTGGCAAACGGCCAGATGGCAGCCGAAGTGCGCGACGAAGATTTCTGCAAAGGCTGATATCCGCACCACAAGCCACTTCAGCAATTCCAGCCCAACAGTTTCCGGAACACGCATTACCAGAACTGATGCGTATACCGATGCCGTAGTCTACGCCCAGAAGCTCGAATTGCGGAAGGTGAGCCAGTGGGCTGCTGACGATTACCGGTTGGCCAAGGTTTTCTATGACGAAGGCAACCTCGTCGCAGCTTGCCGCGATGCCCACAATGCTGCTGATGGTTGGGCCAAGTTGGTTGCCGCGATGCAGGCCAATCCCGAACTCGAATCGGCCTTCAGGAACCCCGCACAAGTCTATCAGAATGCCAAAAACGCCGCAGCAGACCGCGATACGATATACTGCCGGGGCTGATGCCAATCAATGGCGCAGCGGGCGCGCTAACCTTACAAAAAGGGTCGAACTCGATTCTGATTGACCTCAACTTAACTTGAGGTTGCATGCGCATTTCCGACGCGCGCAAATCGCTATTTTGGCGAAGTGCGAGCGGGCAAACGGTATGGACCGTCTGATCCGGATCAGCCCCGGCCGGGCCGCTATTTCTTGTCAGGGGCAGCTGCTTTGTCATCCGCCTTGCCCTTCGCCTTCAGCGCTGCATTGGACGAGGCGAGCAGGCTCGACGCCTGGCTGCGCAAGCTCTGCAGCCGTGCCAGGCTCGCCTGCAACTGGCCCGGATCGCTGACCGGGCCGGAACTTGCGGCAATCCGGTCTGCCTCGGCAGCCAGCGTGCGGGACCGTTCGGCGTTGTCCTTGCGCAGCTTGTACGACTGCTTTTTGGTGCCCGATGCGAACAGGCCAGGCTTCTCGATCGCGGCGAGCCCGGCGACCTGACCAACCAGTCGGCCGACCTCAGCCCGGACCGTCTCAATCTCGGCATGAGTGCGTGAAAGGCGCTCTTTCAGCCGGTCGGTATCGGCTTCGGCGGCGCGGACTGCCGCTCCGACCGGCGAGCCTGTCAACCGGCCGTAGGCAGCTACCGCCGCGCGGGCGGCAACCAGCGATTTGACCGCGTCGGGTGCCCGTCCAGAGGCACCAACCGCCGCAGCAAGGTCAGCTCTGGCCCCGCGCGCCTTGTTCAAGGCGCGATCGATGATTACCGCCCCTTCGGGTGGCAGGTTGCGTCTGGCCAAAGCGGCAGCTTGCTCTTGCCCCTTCAGCCAGCGGTCGCCATCGCTGGAGAGTGCCGCGCCCTGTTGGCGGACGAGACCCGCAGCCGTGCTGTTTATCTCCGCGATAATTGCGGTATTGGCCGGATCGGCGACGGATTGTGCGATCAGCGCATTCAGCCGTTGCTGGCCTGCCAAGAGCACCGCCAGTTCAGCTTGCGGACGCCGGGCGTTGCGCGACGCGGTAATCCATCCGGCCATCGCGTCGGTCAGCGGCTGGAACGCGGCTGGAGCAGCAGCAGGCGCCGCCGCGGTTTCGTTCGACGAGGTGATCCCCAGGTCGGCGAGCACCGCCGCGGGCGCTGATGCCGCGATGTCGCCGGGAACGCCGCCTGTGCCGCCGGTGAACCACACTGCGCCGCCGATTCCCGCCAGCATGATGGCCCCGCCCAGCATGGCTGCACGCTGCGGTTTCAACCTGCGTCGGGGACTGTCTGGCAAGACATCGTCATTCGCCGCCTGGCCCGAACCGCCAGCTGGTGCTGACTTTGGTGCCATGGGTTTGATAAGGTATTCATCGCTTGGCGCGGGAACCGGGTTTTGTGGCGGCGGCGGGCCGTCCTCGCTCTCCGTCGGCATCTTGCTGCGGGCGCGCTTGGTGGCCGCGGGCTTGTCTGCCTTGAGCGGAATGGCACCGGGCGCGGCGTCAGGCTCACCAGCAGGTGTCAGCGCTTCACCTGGATCCAAGACCACGGCAGGCGCTGCGGCTGCAGGTTCCAGCACAACCGTCTCGTTTTCCGGCGCAGTTTGCGGCGCAGTTTGCAGCAGGGCAATCTCGGCAACGGCCTGTGCTTCGGCCAAGACTGGATCCGGCAGGGCTGGCGGACTGGTCGGCACCGCTGCTTCGGCCGGCTCAGGCAGGACTGCGGGCGCCGCAACCGGGCCATCGACGGAGAGCCACAAGCGCCGCAAGGTCGCGACGTGCGCGCCGGTGCGATCGTGCAGCGGCCCGTCACGCTCGATCTGCCAGACATGCTGGTCAAGCGGCACCGCCGCTTCGGCCGAGCGGATTTGCCGGATTGCGTCGAGCGCGGCCCGCTCCTTGCCGAGATGGTCGGCGACGATCGCCTTCCATTCAAGCGCGGCGGGGTATTCGGGAGCGAGCATTAGCGCCCGGTCAAGCGCATCTTCTGCCGCTTCGGGCTGACCTTCTGCCAACAGGCATTCGCCAAGACAGGTCAGCGCCACGTTGCGGCTGCTGTCGAACGGCGAGAGCTGGTCCTGCTTGCGGTATGCGGCTACCGCCTCGGCGTTGCGGCCCAGCAAGCGGTATGAATTGCCAAGGATCAGATAGGACAGCGGCGAGCTTGGCCACAACTCAACCGTGCGCCGCGCGAGCCGCAGGCAGATCTCGTATTCGCCCAAGCCCTTATAGGCCCCGGCCAGCGCCATCAGCACCGACGGGTTGTTCCCGTCCAGCCGCATCGCTTGCCGGGTCTGGGCCTGAATTTCGCGGATCTGTTCGGGGTCAGGCTTCAGTCCCAGGGCTTCGGGCAAGGCTGCGAGCGCGGAGGCCAGCAAGGCGTGGGCCAGCCCGATGTCCGGCGCGGCGGCCACTGCCAGCTGGGCTTCTTCAACTGCCTGGCGAGCGCCATCACTATCGGCGCGCAGCGAGTGGGCGGCAGAGCGGAAAATGTGGTCCCATGCCGAATGGGGCGCCGGTTTGGCCATCGCCCGGATCTGTTCACGTTGAACGATCTGTTCGGCGAATTGCGCGGCGGCGGCAACCGGCAGGGTGTCTGCCGAAAACGCGGCGCCATCCGCAACGCCAACCAAGCGCGTTGACCACAGCACGTTGCCGGTATTGCCGTCGATCAGTTGCGCGGTCAGCCGGGTATCCTTGCCGCTACGCTGCAGCTTGCCCTCGACCAGATAGCGCGCCTCAAGCTGCCGACCGACATCCTTGTGATCGATCGCTTTGCCGCGCCAGGCCGCCATCGAGCCAGCAGCGATGACCCGGAAATGCCCATTGTGGGCCAGCTCTCGCGTGATATCCTCGGTGAGGTCTTCTGCCAGCACCTCAAGCTCGTCATCGCCGCTGCGGTACCCCACCGGCAGCACTGCAACCGTGCTGCGACCGGCCGTAACGGGCCCGACCGAGGGTTGGACGGAAGCGGCTGCAAGGAGGCCCCCTTCCACCTGCTCAGGAGCAGCGCGGCCGACCTTGCGCCGCAAGTCAGCGACGAAGTTCAGCCAGGCCTTGTCATAGAGGTCGCCGCGCCAGTGCGACATTTCGACGGTTTGCTTCAGTTCAAACATTACCGGCCGGTCGCAGGCTTCGATCATCACCGGTGCCATCGTGTGTCCGCGGTCGGCTATGGTCGCCTCGGCCCGGACCCAGCGCGAGTTGACCGAGCGCGGGGACCATAGCACTACCACCGCCTTGGCCGTACGCAGCGACTGTTCGGTCACCGCATCGTAGTCCTCGCCAGAACGCAGCGTGGCATCCCACCACACGGTCAGGCCCGCGCCGGTCAAGGCATCAGCATAAAGCTGCGCGATCGCCGCATCTTCGCGATTATACGAAATAAAAATGTCCGGACCGCTCATTAAAACCCCGCAAGCAGCACGGAGTTCGTCCTTTCAGACAGTCCGGACCGCAGATGAAGAAACACGTCGCTAAGCAAACGTTTTGTTCTGATTCGGCGGCCCAATCGGTAAATTGTATTTCACAATTGCCCAGTCGGCAAGCGATTGGCGGAATTCGGTCAGTTGCCGTGTCCCAGCGCGAGACGGACAGCGCTGCGGCATGCCGGGACAGGCAATACCTTGCCTCGCAGCCCGGCTTGAACCGCGCGCAAATGTTCGCCATATGTCCCGGATGGCCGAACTGATCATCCGCCGGGGTCTTGAGGAACCCGATACCTCTGGCGCGTTTGTGCCGCATAAGCCGGTGCGGCCCGAAAAGGCCGATGGTGGGCGGCCTTTCCGGCTCGTCTCCGAATATTCGCCAGCTGGCGACCAGCCGACCGCCATCGCCGAACTGGTCGAAGGCGTTGCCAATGGTGAAGCGACGCAGGTGCTGCTGGGCGTGACCGGCAGCGGCAAGACCTATACCATGGCGCAAGTGATCGAGATCACCCAGCGTCCAGCATTAATCCTTGCCCCCAACAAGGTGCTAGCCGCGCAATTGTATGGCGAATTCAAGAGTTTCTTCCCGGACAATGCGGTCGAATTCTTTGTCTCGTATTACGATTATTATCAGCCCGAAGCCTATGTCCCGCGCAGCGATACCTACATCGAAAAGGAATCGAGCGTAAACGAAGCCATCGACCGGATGCGGCATTCGGCCACCCGCTCGCTGCTCGAACGCGATGACGTAATCATCGTCGCCTCAGTCAGCTGTATCTATGGCATCGGCTCGGTCGAGACCTATTCGGCGATGATCTTTGACCTGAAAAAGGGCGCGGCAGAGGATCAGCGTGAGATCATCCGCAAGCTGGTCGCGCTGCAATACAAGCGTAACGACGCCGCGTTTCAGCGCGGCACATTCCGGGTGCGCGGCGACAATCTGGAAATCTACCCGAGCCACTATGAAGACATGGCCTGGCGGATCAGCTTTTTCGGCGACGAGATTGAGGACATTGCCGAATTTGACCCGCTGACCGGCAAAAAGGGCGCGAGCCTGCCGACCATCCGGATCTATGCCAATTCGCACTACGTCACCCCCGGCCCGACGATGAAACAGGCCGCCGACGCGATCCGGTTCGAACTAGCCGAGCGGCTGAAAGAGCTGGAGGCCGAGGGCAAGTTGCTTGAGCATCAGC
>JANMHL010000219.1:0-7813 GCA_031375125.1 Novosphingobium sp.
ATTCGGCGCCG
This sequence comes from Novosphingobium sp., assembly GCA_031375125.1. Lineage (GTDB taxonomy): Bacteria > Pseudomonadota > Alphaproteobacteria > Sphingomonadales > Sphingomonadaceae > Novosphingobium. The sequence continues at coordinate 12 of JANMHL010000219.1, forward strand.
CGATACAGTTCGGTATGACCCTTCTGGCGGCCAAAGCCCTTGGCCTCGGTCACGGTGATCCCCGAAACGCCGACTTCGTGAAGCGCTTCTTTCACTTCGTCGAGCTTGAACGGCTTGATGATCGCTTCGATCTTTTTCACGTTGCTATTCCCCTGCGCGGCAAGCCGGTTCCGACCCATCCTTTAACTGGCGGGCGGCCCGGGTTTATGATTGCCACTGCGAGTTCCCGTATCAAGAATCGTGCCAGCGGCCTGAAACTAGCCCTAGGCCAAGGGCAAGGGTTGGAAAAGAGCGGAATCGCAAGAACTGAATCCTGCGATTCGGTGTGACGCAATTTTCGCAATGCGTGGGGCGGGGTAAACTTGCCTGATTTTTCGGCAAGCGGTGCTTAAAATTTAGGCAAGTCCCCAAAAGGCGAAGTCTAAAGCGCCAGTCCCGCCGTCTCTTCCAGCCCGGCCATCAGATTCAGGCTCTGCACCGCCGCCCCGCTGGCACCTTTGCCCAGATTGTCGAGCTTTGCCACCAGCCGCGCCTGCGATCCATCGCGGCTGCCATAGACGTAGAGGTCGAGCCGGTCGCTGGGCTGGGCCGACCGCCGCAGCAGCAATTCGTCGGGCGTTTCGGTGTGGGCAGTGACAACCGCGCTGGTGCCATAGAAATCGATCAGGCAATCGCGCAGGCCGTCGGTTGGCGCGGCGTGTTCCATCTGGGATAGGTGCAGCGGCACTTCGACCACCATCCCGCGGTGCGCGGCGATCACTGCGGGGGCGAACAGCGGCGGATGCTTGAGCCCAGCATATTCCTGCATTTCGGGAACGTGTTTGTGGCTCAGGCTGAGGGCGTAGTCGCGAAAGGCGATGTCGCCGTCTTCTTCAAACCGTGCGATCATCGCCTTGCCGCCGCCCGAATAACCCGAAACAGCGTGGCAAGTGTAGGGCCAAGCGCTGGGCAACAGCCCTTTGCGGATCAGCGGGGCGAGCAACGCCAAAAAACCGGTAGGATAGCAGCCCGGATTGGTGACGCGGCTGGCATTCGCGATCTTCGCGCGCCCGATCAGTTCAGGAAAACCATAGGTCCAGCCCGGCGAAACGCGGTGCGCGCTGGATGCGTCGATGATCCGCACTTTGCTGCCCTCGGCCAGAGCGACCGCCTCAATCGCGGCATCATCGGGCAGGCACAACACCGCAAAATCGGCGGCATGATAAGCATCGCGGCGGGCAGTGGCGCTTTTGCGCTGATCGTCATCGAGGATCAGCAGCTTGAATTCGGGACGCGTGGCCAGCCGCTCGAGAATTTCGAGGCCAGTGGTTCCGGCGGCGCCGTCGATGAAAACTGTTTGGGTCACAGCGCAGTGAGCGCGTCCAGCGGGAGATAGCCAACGAAGCCATTGTCTCCAACCTGGCCCCAGGCCCAGCCGCCGGTCATGTCCAACACGTTGAACACGGTGCCTCCGGCCAGCACTTCGCGCACCTCGGCAGCGGCATCGTTCAGCGCCAGCAGGTTCGCACCCGCTTCCACCACCAAATGCTCCATCGGCACGGCATAATGCGGCACAAAACAGCGCCCGGCCAAACGGATATGCGCCAGATCCCCGCGCACCGGCCAATGCGCCGCGTCCAGCTTTTCAGCCGGGCCGGAGAGGGCGAGTTGCCCGGTTGGAATGGCGGTGGCGGTCAAAATTGCAGTTTCCCCAAACTGGAAGAGCGGGCGATTAGCGCCGGATTGCCCTTCTATCAAGTTATCCATACCGACCCTTTAACAATCCCCAGGCCGCGCGCAGGCCCAGTGCGTCGCCGCCTTTGGGGCGGCCGGGTTTGGCGGCGGGGCGCCAGGCAAAGGTATCGAAGTGGGCCCAATCGGTGCCTTCGGGCACGAACCGGTCGAGGAACAGCCCGGCCACGGACGCTCCCGCATAGCCGTTGGAGCCGGTGTTGTTGAGGTCAGCGATGTCGCTTTTGAGGTATTCGCGGTAGCCATCGAACAGCGGCAGGCGCCAGCAGCGGTCGTCATTGGCCTCGCCCGCCGTCAGCAGTTCCGCCGCCGTCTCATCGCGCCGGGTCATCAGCGCGGGCAGGTCTGGCCCCAGCGCAACCCGGGCCGCGCCAGTGAGAGTGGCGAAATCAATGACCAGTTCCGGGTTTTCCTCCCCCGCTCGGGTCAGCGCATCGCCCAGTACCAAACGCCCTTCGGCGTCGGTATTGCCGATCTCGACCGAAATCCCGGCCCGGCTGCGCAGCACGTCGCCGGGGCGGAAGGCATTGCCCGAAATCGCGTTCTCGACCGCCGGGATCAGCAGGTGCAGCCGCACTTTGAGGCCCGCCTGCATCACCAGCTGCGCCAAAGCGAGGGCATGAGCCGCGCCGCCCATGTCCTTTTTCATCAGCAGCATTCCGGAACTGGGCTTGATGTCGAGCCCGCCAGAATCGAAACAGACGCCCTTGCCCACGATCGCCAGCTTGGGATGCTTCTCGTCGCCCCAATGCAGCTCAATCATCCGCGGCGCGTGATGGCGGCTGGCCGCGCGGCCGACCGCGTGGACCATCGGAAACCCCTGTTCCAAGGCATCGCCGCTGGTCACCTTGAAGGTCGCACGGTGCGCCTTGGCAAGGTTATGCGCCTCGGCTTCGATCTGCGCCGGACCCATGTCTTCAGCGGGCGTATTGACCAGATCGCGGACCAGCGCAGTCGCGGTGGCTTCGGCGAGGGCAGGGGCGATTGCCGCGACATCCTTGGTCAGCAGTACCCGCGGGCCTTCCTCGCTGGGCTTGGAGAGGTAGCGGTCAAACCGGTATTGCCCGGTAACCCAGCCAAACAGCCCCGGACCCGGTTCCCCGCCCGCCCGGCGATAGGTTCCGGCTGGGAGCACCTCGGCCAGCTTGGCCAGGCACCAACTCGACAGGTTTTCAGTATTGGCAACACCCGAAACCACGAACCAATGATCGCCATCGGGGACGATCGCATCGGATTATCCATCGCCCTCTTACTTTTGCGCCGCCAAGGCCTCGCGTTGCGGCGCGGACAGGCCTTTGACAAAGGCGGGCAGGCCGGCCTTGTCGATCAGGTGGATGGCGGTGGCGGGCTGGCCTTTATCGGGCTGGATCAGGGCGTTTTTGTCAATCATGGCGGGGGCAATAGCCATTTGCGCGGTTTGTGACTATATGCTGCGTCATGACTCAATACCAAACTGTAACCGACAGTGAGACCCAGCTGCGCGACGGCACGATCAAGCTGCACGGCCCCGCCGCCTTCGAAGCGATGCGCAAGGCCGGGCGGCTGGCCGCCGAAACGCTCGACGCGCTGGTGCCGATGGTCCAGCCGGGGGTGACCACCGGCGCGCTGGACGATTTCGTTCGGCAGTTCACGCTGGATAACGGCGCGGTCCCCGCAACGCTCGGTTATCGCGGCTATGCCCACAGCTGCTGCATTTCGATCAACCATGTGGTTTGCCATGGGATCCCGTCGGACAAGCTGCTGAAGGACGGCGATATCGTCAATATCGACGTGACCCCGCTGGTCGATGGCTGGCACGGCGATAGCAGCCGAATGTTCCTGGTCGGCGATGTGCCCTTGAAGGCCAAGCGGCTGGTCGATGTGACTTACGAATGCCTGATGCTGGGAATCGAGCATGCCAAGCCCGGCAAGCATCTGGGCGATATCGGCGCGGCGATTCAGAAGCACGCTGAAGGCCAGCGTTACGGCGTTGTTCGCGAATTTTGCGGGCACGGCCTCGGCCGCTTGTTCCACGATGCCCCCGAAGTGGTTCACGCGGCACGCGCCGGAACCGGGCCGATCCTGAAGCCGGGGATGTTCTTCACAATCGAACCGATGATCAATCTGGGCAAGCCGGGAGTGAAGCTGCTCGAAGACGGCTGGACGGCAGTAACACGCGACCGGTCGCTGTCGGCGCAGTTCGAACACTCGATCGGGATAACCGAGGACGGCTGCGAGATTTTCACGGCGAGCCCGAAGGGGCTGGATAAGCCGCCTTATTGAGTATCTTCAGTCATCATCTAGGACCGTCAGTGAGATCGCAGCATAGCGCAAGATGTATGGCTTCTCGTCCGGAGCACCGGAAGGAAACTCGTTCCCAAAAAACGCTACAAAGCAATCGTTGAACAGGCCATCCGGGTCCAGCCAGCAATGCACCACAATACCAAATTCAGGTGATCGAGTACCGTCGTCGTTCACCAACGAATTGAGGCAAACCTTGGTGCCAGCTGGAATGAATCGATCGACTCTGCTCATCTCAACTAACCCCGCCCGCTGCGGATCGCTGCGCCCGCAGCGAACGGCGTGATCGCCAGCAGCACCAGGCTGAACGCGGCGGTCAGCGCTAGGCCGCTTTCGCCGCCCACGGCCAGACTGCCCGCGCCGAATACCAGCAGCGGCACCGCCAGCGGGATCGCCAGCAGCCCGCCCAGCGCTGCGCCGCCGCGCAGGCCCGCGGTGATTGCGGCGACCAGCACGCCCAGCGCAGCAAGTCCGGGCGTTCCGGCCAGCAGGCCCAGTTCGACCAGCCACAGCGTTTGCCCGTCGATCCCGACCAAGGCCGAGGCGGGCAGGGCGGCCAGCATCAAGGGCGGGCCAAAGCTTAGCCAGTGGGCCAGCACCCGCACCGCGACCAACCACTCCTCAGATATCCCGCGCAGCGCCCATTGATCGAACATTCCCAGTTCCAAATCTGGCTCGATCAGCCGGTCGAGCGGAAGGATCGCGGCCAGCAGCGCGGCAACCCAGATCACCCCGCCGCCGGTTCGCGCCAGCACCGGCGCATCCGGCCCGACCGCAAAGGGGAACAGCATCGCCACCGCCAGAAAAAACAACACTGGCAGCAATGCCCCGCCGCGCCGTCCGCCCAGCAGCAGTTGCGCGATATCGCGGCGCAGGAGTGTCAGGAACAGGCTCATACGGCGAAGTTCCGCAGTTCAAGCCGCGCCATGCCGGGCAGGGCAAACGGCTGATGCGAGGCGATCACGGCGATGCCGCCTGCCTGGCAGTGTTCGGCGGTCAGCTCCTCAACCAGCCCAATGCCTTTGCTGTCGAGCCCGTTGAGCGGTTCATCGAGCAGCCAGATTGGCGCTTGCTGCCCGATCAGCCGGGCCAGCGCGGCGCGCTTTTTCTGGCCGGTGGAGAGGTAACGCACCGGCACTTCGAGCAGCTCAGCCAACCCCAGCCGGTCTGCGCAGCTCTCACGAGCCAGGAATCCCAGCCCGTCGATTTCGGCCCACAAGCTCAGCGCCTGTCCCAGCGGCAAATGCGGATCGAGCGCGGGCCGTTCATCGATCAGGCCGAGCGCTCCGGTTCGCTCGACCGACCCTGCAAACGGCTCAAGCAGCCCCGCCAAAATCCGGATCAGGCTCGATTTGCCGATCCCGTTGGAGCCCGCCAGTTGGAGCGCGCCGCCGCTTTCCAGCGCGAACGACAGCTGCGCAAACAGCAGCCGGTCCCCGCGGCGGCAGGCAAGATCGTGCGCGGCAAGGCGGCAGGCGTCCATTGCGCGTGGCGATAGGCGAAAGGCGGCGACGTGCCAAGGTCACATGCCAGTCTCGCCGCAACCACGGCCATGCGGCAGGTTCAAGGTGACGGGGTTGCGGGAAGGGTCTAGGCTTGACCCATGACCATCACCCACCTGACCGAAATTGAAGTGACCTCCCTGCTCACCGAGCTGCCCGGCTGGGCGCTGCGAAAGGATGGGAAGGCGATTGCGCGAACTTTCACTTTCGCGGATTTCAGTCAGGCCTTCGGCTTCATGACCCGTGTTGCGCTCTATGCCGACAAGCACGATCATCACCCCGAATGGTTCAACGTCTACAACCGGGTGGAAATGACCCTGACCACCCATGACGCCGATGGGCTTTCCGCGCGCGATGCGGCGCTGGCCCGGGCGATTGAAGGGTTTATCTAACCCATCGGCCTGACAAAGGCGCGCGAACGCTTGCGAATAGAACTGCGCAGCCAGCGCGCCGCGAACCAGGCCTGACGGGCGGTTTTGCCAACAAGTGTATGCAGCTTGTCCCCATGCACCGCCGCCCAGGCTGCTTCGGCGACATCGCCAACGGGCGAGATTTCGAGCCCTGCTTCCTGCACCCGTTCGCGAATGGCGTTGTTGGTCTGGGCGTTGGGATTCTGATCGAGCAGCGGCGTGTCGATAAAGGCCGGCATCAGATCGCGCACGGTAATGCCGTCTTCAAACCATTCGCCATCAAGCGCTTCGGTCAGCGCGCGGACCCCAAATTTAGTTGCCGAATAGACCGACGATCCAGCCACGCCATAAATTCCCGCAGCGCTCGCAGTGTTGAGCAGGCAAGATCCCGGTGCGCTGGCCTTTAGCCACGGATGCGCCGCCTGCGCGCCAAAGAACACGCCTTTGAGGTTGATATCGAAGCAGCGCTCGATCTCGGCCGTGGAATTGTCGATCAGCGCGCCGCCCAGCGGAATCCCGGCGTTGTTAAACACCACATCGATCCGGCCTCCCGCTGCCTTGGCGCAGTCGGCCAGCGCGCCGTCCCAAGCCTCCCGATCGCGTACGTCGAGCTTGTGGGTGGAACTCTGCCCGGCGGGCAGCATTGCAGCGGTTTCACGCGCGCCAGTTTCGTTGACATCGGCAATCCCGACGAACCAGCCCTGTCCGCCGAACTTGAGCGCCACCGCGCGGCCGATCCCGGAGGCACCGCCGGTGATGAAAATGGTTTTGCGCGCGGTCATGGAACCCCCTCGAATCGGACTGACAGTGTTGTCAGCAGTGCTTACAGCGCGGGGTTGTTATAGCAATGCCAGGTGAAAATCGCCGTTGCGCCGCGGTGCGGGCGCCACTTTTCGGCCATGTCGCGGGTGGCCTTTTCGCTGGGGCGTTCGGGCAGGTCGAGCAGCTTGTGCAGCCCGGCTTGAACCGCCAGATCGCCGGCCGGCCAGATATCGCCGCGCCCTTCGGCGAACAGCAGATAGATTTCGGCTGACCAGCGCCCGATCCCTTTAATCTTGGTCAGTTGCGCAATTGCTTCCTCATCGTCGGCGGGAAGCGTTTCGAAATCGAGCCCACCGCTGACCACCAGTTCGCACAAACTGCGCATATAGCCCTGTTTTTGCCGCGAAAGCCCGCAGCCGCGCAGGGTATCGAAATCGGCCTCCAGCACGCGTTCCAGCGAGAGTTCTGGCCCGACATGGGCCTCAAACTTGCGCCACATCGATGCGGCGGCGGCCACGCTGACCTGCTGGCCAACGATGGTCCGCATCAAGGTCCCATAGCCGCGTTCGCGAATGCGCGGCTCGGGGTAACCCGCCACCTTGAGCGCGCTGGCAAAGCCCGGCTCCAGCGCAGCCACGCTGTCCAGCCCATGCTTGATTTGCTCTGCGCTCAATCCCATTGCCGGTCTCGCTTGCCAAAATTCAATCGAATGGTTAGCAGCCCGGCCAAAGCGCCGATAGGGCGCGCATGACAAGGATCGATGGATATGCCCAAGCTCGTCGTGGTCAACCGTGCTGGTGAAGAACAGACAATCGAAGCCAAAGCCGGAGTTTCGGTGATGGAAGCGATCCGCGACAACGGGTTTGACGAATTGCTGGCGCTGTGCGGCGGCTGCTGTTCCTGCGCCACTTGCCACGTCTATGTCGATCCCGCGTTTGCGGACGTGGTCACGCCGCTGAGTGAAGACGAAAACGACCTGCTCGATTCGACCGACCACCGCACCGATATGTCGCGGCTGTCGTGCCAGCTGGAACTCAGCGATGCGATGGATGGGCTGAAAGTCACGATCGCGCCGGAAGACTGATCCTTCAATAGATCCTCTCCATTTTGCAAAGCC
>JANMHL010000229.1:0-2134 GCA_031375125.1 Novosphingobium sp.
TCGCATAGGCCGCCGCAGTGGTGAACATCTTGGTGTTGGAGGCCGGGATGAAACGCTGATCGGGATTGACCGAGATCACCACCCGTCCCGCATCATCCACCACCAGCAGGCCAAACCGGGTGCCTAGAGGGGCAGTTGCAAGCGTTGCCTCAACCTGCTGCTGCAGGGTTTTCGCTATGGCCGTCGGGGCGGGCGGCGCATCGGCCAGCACCGGGGCGGCAAGTGCAAACAGGGCGAGCGGGATCAGGCGCTTGAGCATTGTCGCAGCCTGCCCCGCGCTGGCCGCCAAGTCCACTGCCAAGGGCTGGCACACAAAAAAGAGCGGGGCGGCATTGCTGCCACCCCGCCCGGTACTTGCTTGATCTGCGTGGGCTTAGAACTTGCCGCGCAGGGTCACACCAAAGGTCCGCGGTTCGGCGAGGAACTGCGAGATCAGCTGGCGGCCGCCGGGATAACCATTGGCATCGTTGAACGGTGCCGAGCTGGTACCAGCCTGGAACGGCGTGTTGAAGCCAACCTGCGCATAGTCGACGTTGAACAGGTTCTGCGCCCACAGTTCGAGCGACCACTTGCTGTCCGCACCGCGCAGCCCGACGCGGGCGTTGACGATCGCGAAACCGTCTTGTGCCTTTTGCGGGAACCGGTCCGAACCAGTATTGTAGTCGCTGGTCACGCGGGTATCGACATAGAACAGCGCCGAAAGCCCGCTGCCGCCGATCTGCGGGGTCCAAGCCAAGCTGGCCGTGACCACGTTTTCAGGTGCGTTCGACATGAACGCACCTGGCAGCAAGCGCAGCGCCGGATCGAGCGGAGCGCCCGATGAGTTGCCAACCAGATCATCACGATACTTGGTCTTCGCGTGGGTCAGGCCGAGTGTGACGCGCAGATCCGGCGAAGGATTGAGCACAGTTTCCAGCTCAACCCCTTGAGCGCGCACACCGTAAGTAACATCGGCGACTGGGCAAGCGCCGGTGGTGGCGCTGAGATCGCTATCGGTAGTGCCCAGGCTGCTCCCACAGCCATTGATCGTCTGGACCAGGAAAACCGTACCGTTGAAGGTATTCAGCTGAAAGCTGCTGAAGTCCGAACGGAACAGGGTCAGGCTGGCGCTGAACGGACCGGTCGCATATTTTGCACCGATTTCGTAGCTGTTGACCGTTTCAGGGGCAAACTGGAGCTTGCTTACCAGGCCCTGCGCGCCGCCAACGGTGCTGGAAAACGGGAACGTTGCGCCCTTCAGCGCCGAACGGTCAAGGTTGAACCCACCCGCTTTGTATCCGCGGCTATAGCTGCTGTAGACCATCAGATCGTCGTTGACGTTGTACGACAGGATCGCCGTGCCGGTGAAGGCATCTTCGCTGCGCTTGTCGGCAATCGAAACGCCGTTCAGTTCGGCGGTCGAGTTGCCTTGGCACGACAGGCCGATCAACGCGCCAGCCAGCGCCTTGGCAGTGGCATTGGTAGTGGTGCTAACCAAATCATCGAGAACCAGACCCTGGACCGTGGTGCAGACGGTGTTGTCGTTGCCAAAGGTGGCGCTGAAGTCTTTCTTGTCGCTGGTGTAGCGCAGGCCGAGCGTCAGGTGCAGGCTATCGGTGATGTTCACGATGTTGTGCGTGAACAGCGCCCAGTTCTTGTCATGCTGGTTGTAACGATCGTTTGTCGTGCCTCGATTGTTAAGCCCATCGAGCGCGGTGAACGCGGCCACGATATCGGCGCCAGTTGCGCCGCCACCTGATGCACCCGAAACGGTTGCAGGTCCGCTAACCGGTGTCAGGCACGATGGGTTGGTTGGGGAATAGAACCCAGCCAAACCGCCGCCCGACAGAATCCGGCAAGTGGCAAAGCGGCCATACTGGCTGCCGAACCGCAGGTTATCGCGCACGGTCAGCTTTTCATCGGCGTAAAACCCGCCGACCAGCCAATCGAGCTTGCCATCAAAAGCTTCACCCTGAAGGCGCAGTTCCTGCGTGAAGGTGTGGAACTGGCGGTAAGCATCGGGGCTTGGTGTGCGGTAGAGGATATCAACCGCGCTATAATCGGTGTCCGAACCCTGGCCTGCACGGAATTCACGGTAAGCGGTGATCGAGGTCAGCGTGGCGCCGCCCAGATCCCACTTGATTTCGCCCGAGAA
>JANMHL010000324.1:0-2302 GCA_031375125.1 Novosphingobium sp.
CCGGCAATGCCGAAGGGCTGGGCGGGATCTACAACTTCGTCACCAAGCGCGCGCTGTGCCAAGGCAAGCGTTCGAAAGTCAGCTGGACCCAGGTCGAAACCGGCAGCGCGGTAACGTGGAAATATCCCAGCTGCGTCCTCAACGGCGAAGACAGTGTCGGCGAGTTCTACTCGGTCGCGGTGACCAACAATTACCAGCAGGCCGACACCGGCACCAAGATGATCCACAACGGCAAGGGCACCCGTTCGACGATCATCTCCAAGGGGATTTCGGCCGGGAAAAGCCAGAACACCTATCGCGGGCTGGTCCGCGTTGCGCCTGGCGCAGAAGGCGTGCGCAATTTCACCCAGTGCGATTCGCTGCTGCTCGGCAAAGACTGCGGCGCGCACACCGTGCCCTATATCGAAGTCCGCAATCCCTCGGCCCAGATCGAGCATGAGGCGACCACCAGCAAGATCAGCGACGACCAGCTGTTCTACGCAATGCAGCGCGGGTTGGATCAAGAGGCGGCGGTTGCGCTGATCGTCAACGGCTTCGCCAAGGAAGTGCTGCAACAGCTGCCAATGGAATTCGCGGTTGAGGCGCAGAAGCTGCTGGGGATCAGCCTTGAGGGGAGCGTGGGGTGATGGCGCGCATAGTTTTCCATGCGCTCTATTACTTACTTCTCGCACCTGTCGCATGGGTGGCGCTGAGCTGGTGGCTGATCGCCTATCGTGCGGACCCAAACTACGTGCTGTTCGTTGGGTTGATGGGATTTGTGCTACTCGCGCCAATCGCGTTCGTGTTGAAGAAGTGGCGCGGCGAACGGATTCAAAATGTACAAAAGCCCTAGTCCTCATGCATCAACCGGATTCCGTCACCCCGCGCTTGACGCGGGGTCCCGCTGTTCTGTGAGCGCAGTGCAAGAAGGAAGTGGGACCCCGAATCAAGTCTGGGGTGACGAAGAGAAGAAATCGAAATGACCAAAAAAACCCTCACCGTCCTGCCCCTCTCGGAGCGCACCGAAGCTCCCGCTTTGCAGAAGCGTGGGCGGGGCTGGAACATTGCCGAATCGCGGCTTGATGCGATCCATGACATGGCACGTGCCGCCAAGCGCGAGCCGACTGCGGCGCAGGCCTTGCTCGGCGAAAAGCTGGGCGAGCAGGAACTGGGCAAGTTCAAGCTCAACCGCCAGGTCGTGATTGGATCGGCAATCGTCGATTTCGCCTGCTCGCCGCTCAAGATCGCAGTGTCGATCGACGAGGGCGGCGATCCGGCATTGACCCAGCGCCGCGACCTTAGCCTTGAGGCGGTCGGCATGCTGGTGCTGCGGTTTAGCGCCGAAGAGGTGATGGCCAATCCCGATGCCGTGGTGACCGAAATCGTCGCTGCGATGAAGGCGCGCTATGAAAATCAGCGCAGCCGCCCCCGCCCCAACCAAGCCGCGCGAGGATATTCCCGGTGACCCTGCTGACAATCGATAACCTCCACGCCACCGTCGCCGACAAGCCGATCCTCAAAGGCCTGTCGCTAACCATTGGTGCGGGCGAAGTCCACGCGATCATGGGCCCCAACGGCGCGGGCAAATCGACGCTGGGCTATGTGCTGGGCGGGCGCCCCGGTTACGACGTGACCGGCGGTTCGGTGGCGTTTGATGGGCAAGACCTGCTGGCGCTCGAACCGTTCGAACGCGCCGCTGCTGGCTTGTTCCTCGGCTTCCAATACCCGGTTGAAATTCCGGGCGTGTCGTTCGTCCAGTTCCTGCGCGAAAGCCTCAATGCCCAGCGCCGTTCGCGCGATCTCGCGCCGCTGTCGGGCGGGGAATTCCTCAAGCTCGCGCGCGAGAAAGCCGCTTTGCTCAAACTCGACATGGAAATGCTCAAGCGCCCGGTCAATGTTGGCTTTTCCGGCGGCGAAAAAAAGCGCGCCGAGATGGTCCAGATGGGCATCCTCGGGCCGAAACTGGCAGTGCTCGATGAGACCGATTCCGGCCTTGATATCGATGCGCTGCGGGTGGTTGGCGATGGCATCAACGCGGTGATGCGCGCGCCAGATAAGGCGGTGCTGCTGATCACGCTCTACCAGCGGTTGCTCGACTACGTGAAGCCCGACTTTGTCCACGTCCTTGCTGGCGGGCGGATCGTGCGCACCGGCGGGCCTGAGCTGGCGCACGAGCTGGAAGAGCATGGCTATGAGGCGGTCGCAGCGTGAGCGGCGAAGCCCCTAATTTCCTTTGCGCCTTTGCGCCTTTGCGTGAACCAAAAATTGTTCACGCAAAGGCGCAAAGGCGCAAAGAAGGTGCGTTGTGATGGTCGTAGCGGCT
>JANMHL010000337.1:0-3027 GCA_031375125.1 Novosphingobium sp.
GAAACAGCGATTCCGCCTCGTCCGGGCTCATCTTGCCGTCGGCCCAGCCCAGCCGGCGCAGATCGAGGATCTCCTCGGCGGAAATGTGGCTGTCACCAGCGATCTGGGTTGTCAGGTTACCGAATTCCAAGCTCATCGCGCAAAAATCCCGTGCAGGTTGCGCGGCCACTTTGGCGGGATATCCTTAAATCCGGGTTACCCTTGCTTGCTGACCATCGGTCGGGGCGGGCAAGTCCTTAGACTGTAAAGCTTTCCCCGCAGCCGCAGCTGCCTTTGGCATTGGGGTTGGCAAACACGAATCCGGCGGCGAAGTCATCTTCGACCCAGTCCATCGTGCTGCCGATCAGATAGAGCACCGATGCAGCGTCGATAAAAAACAGCCCGCCGGGGGTCGCGATCTTCTCGTCGAACGCCGCCGTCTCGGTGACATAGTCGACCGAATAGGCCAGGCCCGAACAGCCGCGGCGCGGGGTCGAAAGCTTGACCCCGATGGCGCCAGCGGGAGCCTGTGCCATCAAATCGGCCACCCGCGCCTCGGCTGCAGGGGTCAGGATCACGGCGGCGGGCAAAGGCTTGCGGGTGGTGGTCGTGGTCGTGGTCATAGCATTCCAAGCTCCAGCCGGGCTTCGTCGCTCATCTTGGCGGGATCCCACGGCGGATCCCAGACCAGGTTTACTTCGGCATCGCGGACCCCGGGGACCGAGCTGACCCGCAGCTCAACCTCGCCCGGCATCGATTCGGCGACCGGGCAATGCGGGGTGGTCAGCGTCATGGTCACCACGACACCGCTGTTGTCATCCACGTCGACGCCATAGATCAGCCCCAGATCATAGATATTGACCGGGATTTCGGGGTCGAAAATGTCCTTCAGCGCGGCAATCACGTCCTCATACAGGTCGCCGCCCGGAGCGCCGGGGGCCACACCTTCGGGCTTGGCCGCCAGAAAGCCTTCAAGGTAGTCGCGCTTGCGCTCCAGCTTGTCGGTTGCGGTTTCTTCCACAGTCGCGCGCGGCGGCGCGGCCACCTCGGTGACTTCTTCAACCGTGAATTTGGGTTCACTGTTCACCCGAAAATCCTCCGTGTCCGTTCAATTCCCGCCAACAAGGCGGCCACATCGCTATCATCCGAATAGAGCCCAAAGCTGGCCCGCGCGGTTGCCGGGACGCCTAGATGGTCCATCAGCGGCTGGGCGCAATGGTGCCCAGCGCGGATCGCCACCCGGCCAAAATCGCCGTTAGCTTCATCCAAGATAGTGCCGAGGTCGTGCGGATGCACCCCATCGAGCGCAAAAGCGACGATTCCGGCGCTGTCCTCTGGCCCAAACAGCGTCACATCGTTGCGCTGGCACAGTGCACTGCGCAATTTGGCCACCAGCGCTGTCTCGTGCGCGTGGATCGCGTCGAGCCCGATCGCGGCGACATAGTCCGCCGCCGCGCCAAACCCGATCGCTTCGACAATTGCGGGCGTGCCTGCTTCAAACCGCTGCGGCGCTGCGGCATAGGTGGTACCGGCAAAGGTCACCCGGTCAATCATCGCCCCGCCGCCCTGCCATGGCGGCATTGCTTCGAGCAATTCGGCCCGGCCCCACAGCGCGCCAATCCCGGTCGGGCCGTAGAGCTTGTGCGCCGAGAAGGCATAGAAATCACAGTCCAGCGCCGCGACATCGACCGGCAGCCGCGCCACCGACTGACAGCCATCGAGCAGCAGCTTGGCCCCGACCCGGTGCGCCAGTGCGGCGGCGCGCTGGCAATCGAGCTTTGAGCCGAGCACGTTCGAAACGTGCGCGAACGACACCATGGTGTGCTCGTCCGTCAGCATCGCTTCTGCCGCATCCAGATCAATCCGGCCATCAGGCGTCAGCGGGCAGACATCGACCTGCCACCCGGCCAATTGCCAGGGCACGATGTTCGAATGATGCTCCAACGTGGACAGCAGCACCCGGCCTTTGTTGGGATACTGATAGGCGACCAGATTGATCGCCTCAGTCGCGCCGCGGGTGAACACCAGTTCGTCCGCCGGAGCCCCGATCAGCCCAGCCACTTTCGCGCGTGCCGCTTCAAACGCCAGCGTCATTTCAGCCGACCGGGCATAGACCCCGCGGTGGACCGTGGCGTAATCCCGCCCCAGTGCAGCAGTGCAGGCGTCGATCACGACTTGCGGTTTTTGCGCCGTGGCGGCCGAGTCCAGATAGTGCCAGCCGCCTGCAAGACCGGGGAATTCGGCGCGGTGGGCGTTCACAGCATATCCCCCAAAGCCTTTAGCGCGGCCTCAAGCAAGGCTTCTTCATCCTCCGCGCCGACAAAGGCTTCGGCCACGAAGGCTTGCAGCATCAACCGTTTGGCCAGTTCTGGCGGCAGGCCGCGCTGGGCCATGTAGAACAGCGCGTTCGCATCGAGTTCGCCGACCGCGCAGCCGTGCGCGCATTTCACATCGTCGGCATGGATTTCCAGTTCCGGCTTGGCATTGGCCGTCGCGGTCCGGTCGAGCAGCATCGCCCGGACCGACTGCGATCCGTCGGTGCCATCGGCGCCTTTTTGCACCAGCACTTTGCCCAGATAATTGACCACGCCCTTGTTCGCCGCGACCGAGCGGACCGTCTGGCGACTGACCGCATTGGGCGCTGCGTGAATCACCCGCGTTACCACTTCGAGCGTCTGCCCTGCCGCCGCCAACTGCGCTGCGCCAAAGCTAAATTCAGCGCCCTCGCCCAGCGTAACGGTTAGCGAAAATCGCCCATAGGCAGTGCCCGCGTTGAGCAGGTGGAGCGCGAACGAGGCCCCTGCCGCAAGCACCACCACCAGCTCGCGCGCCAGCGGCTGATCACCGGTATGAGTAATCGCCAAGGCCCGCACCTCGCCCACACCCAGCACGATCTGCTCTGCCGCGATCGGCCATAGCGGGGCCAGCGCAGTGAGGTCCGCATAGCGAAACTCTTCAACCTTGCGTGTTGGGAGAGCCGCTACGACCATCACAAGGCACCTTCTTTGCGCCTTTGCGCCTTTGCGTGAACAATTTTTGGTTCACGCA
>JANMHL010000340.1:0-2606 GCA_031375125.1 Novosphingobium sp.
CTGGGTTTCGCTGCACCACGGCGGCGGGGTCGGGATGGGCTATTCGCAACATTCCGGCATGGTGATCGTCGCCGATGGCAGCGACGACGCCGCCCGGCGGCTTGGCCGCGTATTGTGGAATGATCCTGGCACCGGCGTGATGCGCCACGCCGATGCGGGCTATGACATCGCGCTCGATTGCGCGCGCGAACAGGGGCTCGACCTGCCAGGTATTCTTTGAGGTGTGCGATCAGGCGAGTGCCGCTGCGACCTGTTGCAATTCCATGCCGAGCGCGCGCAGCTGCTCAGGATCGCGCGATCCCTGAAACACTGAGGCTGATAAGCAGTACTGCGGAGTATCGCCCGGCACGAAGCTGGCGACTGAGCAGATCCCGGCGTGTCCAAACCCATCGTCGATCGCATAGCCCAGCGTTTGGGCCGCGCTGACTTGCGCGCTGTAGGTGGTGAACTCGAGCGGACGCTGCCAGCGAAGTGCGGTAAAGCGCCGGGCGAGATCGGCACCGCTTGCCGAACTTAACGCTGCGAGTGCTCTGCCGGTAGCCCCGCCGCCAAACGGTTGGCGCTGGCCGATGATCATCTGGATCCGGGTCGCGGCCTTGCTTTCCCCAATTGCGATCAGTTCAAGCCGCTCCTGCGAACCCAGTCGCCAAAGACCGACAGTTGCTTCCTGGGCCAGCGCCAGGCGGACCATGAGCGGTTGGGCGCGGGCGATCATCTGCCTATCGCCGCTTTCGGACAGCTTGGTCAGCGCCAGCCAGCTGGATGTCAGCCGATACCGCTTGGTCTTGTCGGCCTCAATCACCCCTTCGCCCAGCAAAGTTCGGAGCAGGTTGAGGCAGCTTGATGGACTGGTCGCAGTTGCGCGGGCCAGTTCGGTCAGGCTTTGCGGCGCATCAGCCACGGCCAGCAACCGCATCAGGGCAAAGGCTTGCGAAACGGAGCGCACGGGACCAGTCATGCGGAGGTATTACTATTCAGTATGATGAAAAGCAAATGCAGGTTGCTGAATTGACCTGTGAGGCGGAATGCGGCATTCCCAGTGTTCGAATCCGGCACTAGGCTGGGGCCTTGGAGAGTCGAATGGGAATGCTTGAGGGCAAAGTTGTCGCAGTCACTGGCGCAGGCCGGGGCGTTGGGCGAGAGATCGCCTTGCTCTGTGCCGCCCACGGTGCTGCCGTGGTGATCAACGATCCCGGTGTTGGCGGCGGGGGTGAGGGCGGCGATGCTGGCCCGGCCCAGCAGACCGTGGACGATATCGTTGCGGCGGGCGGCAAAGCCTGGGCCAATATTGCCAGTGTTGCCGATCCAGTTGGCGCGGCGTCGATTGTCGAAGACGCGGTGCAGCGATTTGGCCGGATCGATGCGGTGGTCAACAACGCCGGAATCCTGCGCGATGCAATCTGGCACAAGATGAGTTTTGAAGACTGGCGCGCGGTGATCGACGTTCATCTGCACGGCGCGTTCCACGTTTCCAAAGCGGCAACGCCCTATTTCCGCGAACAGCAATCAGGCAGCTTCATTCACTTCACCAGCACCAGCGGGCTGATCGGCAATGTCGGGCAGGCCAATTACAGCGCGGCGAAAATGGGCATTGTCGGCCTGTCGCAGTCGATCGCGCTCGATATGGCGCGGGCCGGGGTTCGCTCCAACTGCATTGCGCCATTTGCGTGGAGCCGGATGACCGCCTCGATTCCGGCTGAAACGCCCGAAGCCCAGCAGCGAGTTGAGCGGCTAAAGACGATGAGTGCAGACAAGATCGCGCCGTTGGTTGTCTATCTGGCGTCAGACGCCTCCAAGGATGTCTCCAACCAGATCTTCTCGGTCCGCAAGAACGAGATCGTGCTGTTTGGCAAGCCGCGCCCGGTCCGCTCGATGACCAAGGTGGAAGGGTGGACCCCGGAAACCATTGCTGACGAGCTGATCCCGGCGTTCCGCCCCAGCATGGCCCGCGCTGATGAAGTGTCGGCCCATGTTTTCCCATACGATCCGATCTGAGGATACCCGAGATGAGCATTGGCATGGACAATGACATATTCGAGCAGTTCATCGAGCAGTTGTACCGCTATGTCCGCGAACGGCTGATCCCAGCGGAACGCGCGGTGATTGAGGCGGACCGGATACCCGACGACATCCTGAATGAAATGCGCGAGATGGGCCTGTTCGGGCTGACGATCCCTGAGGAATATGGCGGCGCGGGGATGAATATCGCGCAGTATGCCAAGACCATCAACGTGCTGTCCTATGCCATGCCGGCCTTCCGCTCGATCATCTCGATCAACATCGGGATGGTCTGCTCGGCGCTCAAGAATGGCGGGACCGAGGCGCAAAAGGCCGAATGGTTGCCGCGCCTCGCTGCCGGGGAAATCGCTTGCTTTGGCCTGACCGAGCCGGGTTCGGGTTCCGACAGTGCCGGTATGCAGACCACGGCGGTCCGCAGCGGCAATGGCTGGGTGCTCAACGGAACCAAGCGCTACATCACCAATTCGCCGTTTGCGAAGCTGGCGCTGATTATGGCCCGTACCTCTAAGGAAGCCTTGCCCAAGAACGCCCACGTTTCGGCCTTTCTGGTGCCGACCGATACCCCGGGGCTCAGCATCGGTTCGTCG
>JANMHL010000343.1:0-6252 GCA_031375125.1 Novosphingobium sp.
CATGGAAATGTGCGATATTCCAGCCCTGACCCAAGCCGCCAAGGCCCGCGGGCTGGCGGTATTGCTCGACAACACCTGGGCCGGGCCAACCGGTTTCGAGGCACTGCGTCACGGCGTCGACCTGTCGATCCTGGCGCTATCCAAGCACGTTGGCGGGCATTCCGATCTGATGCTCGGCAGCGTCACCGCCAACGCGGAATATTACCCCCGCCTGCGCAAACGCTCGCTGATGCTGGGCCAGCAAGCCTCACCCGACGACTGCGCGCTGGCGCTGCGCGGGCTGCGGACCATGGGGATGCGGCTGGATCGTTCGTCGGCCAGCGCGCTGGCGATCGCGGAATGGCTGCAAGGCCGCAGCGAAATCGCCGCCGTGTTGTTCCCGATGTTGCCCGGCAGCGCGGGCCACGAACTGTGGCAGCGCGATTTTACCGGCGGCTGCGGCTTGATGACGGTGGTGATGGCCGGGCGCGATGGCGCGGCGCGCAACCGGTTGATCGACGAACTCGAACTGTTCGGGATCGGTTACAGCTGGGGCGGCTTTGAAAGCCTCGCGTTGGCGATCCACCCCGAACGCGACCGCGCCGAAATGCCCTGGCCGCCGACCGGCTTTGACCCGGCAGACCGGTTTGCGCTGCGGCTGTGGATCGGTCTGGAAGATCCCGCCGACCTGATCGCCGACCTTGCCCGCGGGCTCACCGCCTGGGCCGCGCCGTGACCCTGCGCGAGGACATTGCAGCAGTGACCCGGCAGCTTGACGCGATCGGGTTTGATCTGGGCGATTACCATATCTCGCTTTACCGGGCGCTGCTGTTCGTGCTGGTCGTATTGGCGGTGCTGGTTGCCGGGCGGCTCGGCAACATGGTCGTGCGGCGGATGTTCCGGCGGATGCACCGGCTTGATCCGACCCAGAAGCTGCTGGGCGAAAAGCTGGTCGGGGTGGCGCTGTGGCTGGCGCTAGTGCTGATCGGGATTGATTTTCTGGGGATCAGCCTGACCGCGCTGACGGTATTTTCCGGCGCGTTTGGCCTCGCCATCGGGTTCGGCCTGCAAAAAACCCTCGGCAATTTGATATCCGGCATCATCATGCTGATGGACCGCTCAATCAAGCCGGGCGATGTCATTTCGGTCGGCAGTGGCACCGACAAGACCGTCGGCCAAGTCAACCGGATCGGGATCCGCGCCGTGTCCGTCATCACCCGCGACCAGATCGAATACCTGATCCCGAACGAGCTGCTGATGACCTCAACGGTCGAAAACTGGTCATTCTCGACCCGCGATGTCCGGCTGAAAGTGCCGGTCGGGATCGCCTATGGCAGCGATGTCGAACTGGCCGAACGGCTGATGCTGCAAGCTGCGCGGGAAAATCCGCGGGTGCACAATGAGCCTGAGCCAACCGTCTGGCTGACCGCCTTTGGTGACAGCGCGATCCAGTTTGAAATCCAGCTGTGGATCGATGATCCAGAGGCAGGCGTCGGCAATATCCGTTCTGACGTGCTCAAGCGGATCTGGGTGCTGTTTGGTCAGCATGGCGTCCACCTGCCCTTCCCGCAGCGCGATGTGCATATCCGCGATTGGCCGGGGATGCCCAGCGGCGATAGCTGACCTAATCGCGTGCAAAGCCATTCTGACTGGCACGCGGCGCGTCCTGCCGCCATTTCGGCATGATGAGCATTGATCCCACTCCTGCCAAAGTCTGGCTGGTCGGCGCCGGTCCCGGCGATCCCGACCTGCTGACGCTGCGCGCTGCGCGGCTGATCATGCGCGCTGTGCTGATCGTGCACGATGGATTGGTCGATCCGGCAATTCTGGCGCTGGCCGGACCCAAAGCGCGGCTGATCTCGGTCGCCAAGAGCCGTTCGCGCCACACCTTGCAGCAAGATGAAATCAACGCACTGCTGGTTCGCGAGGCACTGGCCGGAACCGAAGTTATCCGACTCAAAGGCGGCGATCCGTTCATTTTCGGGCGCGGCGGCGAAGAGGCTGAGGCTTGCCATGCCGCTGGCGTCCCAGTCGAAGTGGTCCCCGGGATCAGCGCCGCGATTGGCGCCGCTGCCGCTGCACAAATGCCGCTGACCCACCGCCGCTCCGCCTCGATCGTCAGCTTCGTTGCGGGCCAGTGCAAGGGCCTGTCCGAGCAGGACTGGACCGGTCTGGCCGGAAAAGGCCGCACGCTGGTGATCTACATGGGCCTCGCCACGGCCGATGCGATTGCTGAAAAACTGATCGCTGACGGCCTTGCCCCCGATGTGCCGGTGGCGGTGATCGAAAACGCCACCCGCCCAACCATGCGCGTGCTGCGCAGCCCGCTGGCCGGGCTTGGCGAACTGGTCAGCCGACACGGGGTAAAAAGCCCGGCGCTGATCGTGATCGGCGAAGTGGCGGCGCAGCAGACCGACGAACCCTTGCGCGCCTTGGCGCTGGAGACCCTGAAATGAAAATACTGACCGGCAATGACCTGAAATCAGGCGCTGTCACTTGGTGGGACGGCGTCCAGTGGTCACTCCATGTTGCGGACGCGGTCGATGTTGGCGATCATGCTGACGCGATTCTCGGCCGTGAACAGGCCGCCCAGCGGGTCAACGCCGCCTATGCGATCAGCGCGGTAAAGGATGCCGAAGGCGTCCGCCCAGCCCATATCAAGGACCGCATCCGCGCGCTGGGCCCAACTGTCCGCACCGACCTGACCCTCAAACCAGCCGACGCCGATGCGCGTGATTGGGTGATCTGATGTACAAATATGACACTTACGACCAGGCGATGGTTGATACCCGGGTCGAGGAATTTCGCGATCAGGTGAAGCGCCGCCTTGAAGGCCATCTGAGCGAGGATCAGTTCAAGCCGCTGCGGTTGCAGAACGGGCTCTACCTGCAGTTGCACGCCTATATGCTGCGGGTCGCGATCCCCTATGGCACGCTCAGCTCAGCGCAGATGCACGTGCTGGGCGATATCGCCGACAAGTACGATCGCGGTTATGGCCACTTCACCACCCGCCAGAACATCCAGTACAACTGGATCCAACTCGATCAGACGCCTGACCTGCTGGCCGACCTGGCGAAGGTCGAAATGCACGCGATCCAGACCAGCGGCAATTGCATCCGCAACATCAGTTCGGACCAGTATGCCGGGGCCGCCGCCGACGAAATCGTCGATCCGCGCCCCTATGCCGAATTGCTGCGCCAATGGTCGAGCTTCCACCCCGAATTCCTGGTCCTGCCGCGCAAGTTCAAGATCGCGGTGATCGCCAGCAAGACTGACCGCGCGGCGATGAAGCTGCACGATATCGGCATCCGGATGGTCCGCAATGCAGCCGGTGAAATCGGCGCGGCATTCTACGTCGGCGGCGGCATGGGCCGCACCCCAATGATCGCACCGCTGGTGCGGGAGTTCGTGCCGCTCGATCAGTTGATCACTTATGCCGAGGCCTGCCTGCGGGTCTACAATCGCTATGGCCGCCGCGACAACAAGTACAAGGCGCGGATCAAGATCCTGGTCCACGAACTGGGCAAGGACGAATATACCCGCCAAGTCGAAGAAGAATTCGCCCACCTGCTCACACAGGGGATCGAGCCGCCGCTGGCCGAGCTGGAGCGGATCAAGACGCACTTTGCCGATCCGGCCTATGACACCACTGCACCCGATACGCTGGATCGCTCCGATCCCGATTTCGCCGTTTGGGTTGATCGCAATTGCGCCGCGCACAAACAGCCCGGTTATATGATCGCCACGATCAGCCTCAAGCCGGTCGGCGGGATTCCCGGCGATGCCAGTGGTGAGCAGATGCGGGTGATGGCTGAGCTGGGCCGCCAATACAGCTTTGACGAACTGCGCGTCACCCACGCCCAGAACATCGTCCTGCCGCACGTCCGCAAGGCCGATCTCTATGCGCTGTGGCTGCGGCTTGACGCGGCGGGGCTGGCGACGGCCAACCTCGACACTATCGGAGACATCATCGCTTGTCCGGGGCTGGATTATTGCAGCCTGGCCAATGCCCGTTCGATCCCGGTGGCGCAGAAGATCTCCGAGCGGTTCGCCGCCAAGCAAGCCGATCTGGGCGAATTGAAGCTCAAAATATCGGGCTGCATCAACGCTTGCGGACACCATCATGCCGGCCACATCGGCATTCTTGGCGTCGATAAGAAGGGCACCGAAAACTACCAGCTGCTGCTCGGCGGGTCCGAGGGCGATGATACCTCGCTCGGCCAGATCACCGGGCCGGGGTTCTCCGAAGACGGGATTGTCGACGCGATCGACAAGGCGACTGATGTCTACCTCGCGCACAAGCAGGGCGATGAGCGGCTGCTCGACACCTACCGCCGGATCGGCATGGCCCCGTTCAAGGAGGCGATTTATGAGTGACGTCCAGTTCCGTTTTCGCACCGACGAAGCGGTCGCCGATCCGGGCGTGACGGTTAGCGCGTTTGGCGCGCAAACCAATGCGTCTGCGGTCCGGCTGGAACCGGGCGACGATGCCCGTGAGCTGCTGCCGCATCTGGACCGGATCAAGCTGATCGAGGTCAACTTCCCCAACTTTACCGATGGCCGCGGGTTCTCCTCGGCGCGGGTGCTGCGTGAGGCGGGCTATACCGGCGAACTGCGCGCGGTTGGCGAATTGCCGGTCGATCATCTGAGCCATCTGCGCCGCTGCGGGTTCGATGCCTTTGCCCCCGACATTCCGCTTAACCCCGCTGACGCCGAAGCGGCGCTGGCGCGGTGGGACAACGTTTATCAGCCCGCCGCCGATGGCCGGGTGCCGATTTGGGCGCTCCGTCATGGAATTGGGCGGCATGGCTGAAGCCGCGCGCCGCATCGATGTGCTCGACACTGGTGCGCGGTTTAGCGCGGCGGATGCCGATGCGCTCAATGCGCGCTTTGCGGGGATCGCCACGCAGGAAATGCTCACCGCAGTCCTGCGCGAAGGATTGGCCGGGCGGATCGCGGCGGTTTCCAGCTTTGGCGCCGAAAGCGCGGTGCTGCTCCACCTGCTGGCCAGCATTGATCCGGCGGTGCCGGTATTGTTCCTCGAAACTGGCAAGCATTTTCCCGAAACACTGGCGTACCGGGATGAAATTACCGCGCGACTGGGGCTGACCAATCTGATCAATCTGACCCCCGATCCGCTGGCCTTGGCCGCGCGCGATGGCACCGGACTGCGGTGGTCGTTCGATCCCGATGGCTGCTGCGAAATCCGCAAAGTTCAGCCGCTGGCCAAGGCGCTGGCTGGGTTCGACGCCAGCTTTACCGGCCGCAAGGGCTTTCAAAGCGCGACCCGCGCGGGCCTGGCCGGGTTTGAGCTCGACGCCACCGACACAGTGGGCCGCCTGAAAGTGAACCCTTTGGCCGACTGGTCGAGCGACCAGATCGCCAGCTATTTCGCCGCAACCGGCCTGCCCGCGCATCCCTTGGTTGCGCAAGGCTATCCCTCGATCGGCTGCTCGCCATGCACCAGCATGGTCGCGCCCGGCGAGGATGCGCGATCAGGGCGTTGGAAGGGCTGGGACAAGACCGAATGCGGCATCCACGTTGATGGCGCAGCAGAGACTTTGCCCCCCGGTTACGAGCCCTTCCTGTAGTTCGCCGCCCGATCTAGCCCTCGACGCGTTCCACCTTGGAAACTTCGCCCTTGGCGTTTGTCGTGGTCCAGACGCCGTTCTCAACCTTTTCGGCGTTGCAGACTTGCTTGGCGTCTTTTTCGTCCTTGGTGAAACAGAAGGTGTTGGGATCTTTCTGTTCCCATTTACCGGTTTCGACTGGCTTACCGTCCTGCGTGGTCGCATAGGTTCCGTCGGCCTTGTCTACTTCTGAGTAGATCTTGCCGTCATGGCTCGTGATCTTGAACGTGCCGACCGATGACTTCCCGTCGGCGGCGATGTTGGTGGCTGCGGCAACTGGCGCTTCGGATGCGGTTGTCGCTTCGGGCGCGGGCGCCGGGTCAGGCTTTGAGCAGGCAGAAAGTGCCGCAAGCGCGGCAAACGCAAGGATCGTCTTCATAGGATAGTCCCTCTCGATGATCGGCGCGGCGATATTTCCCCGCGCGCTCGACTCACGACCCCGACTGAAGACTAGCCGCTTGCCCCCGAATCTCCAAATGCGTGCAAAGCTGTTGCAATTACCCGGCAATTCGGGTCACCTTCCCAGCGGGTCGCTTGACGCTACGGAATGGAGCGCTTGTGGAGGGGCTTATGTACGCGCTTCAACTGACCGAATCCTATTGTCCCGCGCAAACCGACCAGGATCTTGCGGAGAGCACCGTCG
>JANMHL010000356.1:0-8226 GCA_031375125.1 Novosphingobium sp.
CTGGGCTGGTGCGGGGTCATTCGCGGCACTGCCGGGCCGGTGGGTGGCAAGGCTGAACTCGGTTGGCGGCTGGCGAGCGATTGCTGGGGTCACGGCTATGCCACCGAGGCCGCGCGCGCCGCAGCGGCTTGGGTCTTTGCCAATCTTTCTGATGATGCCGCCTGGGCGATCACCACGGTTGAAAACAGGGGCAGCCGCGCAGTGATGGAGCGGCTCGGTATGACCCATTTGCCCCAGTTCGACTTTGATCACCCCAACGTGCCGGTCGGCGATCCGCTGCTGCGCCACGTTGCCTACCGGGTCACCCGCGCGGCGTGGCTTGGTAAGTGAGCGAGACCCCCGCACCCTCTCCAGCCCCGTCGCGCGCGCTGTTCGTCGCGACGATCCTGACCGGATCGTTCCTGCTGTTTCTGGTCCAGCCGATGGTTGCGCGGATGGCGCTGCCGCGGCTCGGCGGCGCGCCGAATGTCTGGAACAGCGCGATGCTGGTCTATCAGGCGCTGCTGCTGGCGGGGTACTGGTACGCGCACCGGTTGTCTCGGCTGCCGCTCAAACGTCAGGCGCGGTTGCACCTGATCCTCTATGCAGTCGCACTGGTCACGCTGCCGGTCGCACTGGTCGATCTGCCGCCGCCGCCGCCGGGCAGCGAAGTGTTCTGGGTGCCTGCTTTGCTGGCGCTCAGCATCGGGCCGGTGTTCTTGCTGGTTTCGGCGCAGGCCCCGCTGATGCAGCGCTGGTATGCGCTCCATCCGCAGGCGGGCGAGCCGTGGGCGCTCTATGCCGCATCGAATTTGGGCAGTTTCGGCGGACTGATTGCCTATCCGCTGCTGGTCGAACCACTGCTGCCGATTGGCGCCCAGGCCTGGCTGTGGAGCGCAGGCTATCTGGTGCTGCTGGGGCTGATCGCACTGTGCGCGCGGGCCCGGCAAGCCTTGCCCGAGGCAGCGCTTGGCGCCGCAGACCCACCCACCGAACCGATCCCAGCGCGGCAGATGGCGCTGTGGATCGTGCTGGCGGCGGTCCCTTCGGGGTTGATGCTGTCGACCACCACGCACCTCACTACCGATCTGTTTGCGATGCCGCTGCTGTGGGTGATCCCGCTGGGAATTTACCTGTTCAGCTTTGTGATCGCCTTTGCTGACCGCCGCGGGGCTGCCCAGCTGATTTCGGGCATGGCCTGGTTGGTGATGCTCAGCATCGGCGGACTGGCGATGGTTTCACAAGGGTCGAGCGGGCTGCTGCCGGTAATCGCCAGCGTCGCCCTGCTGTTCTTCGTCTGCGTCGCGCTGCACGCCCGGCTCTATGATCTGCGCCCGGCGCCGCAGCAGCTGACCACATTCTATCTGGCGATGTCGATCGGCGGGGCGCTGGGCGGGTTGTTCACTGCGCTGATCGCGCCACTGCTGTTTGACTGGGTGTGGGAGCACCCCCTGCTGGTGCTGACCGCCGCGTTCCTGTTGCCGCGCGAACGATTGCTCGACTGGACCCGGCTGGGCGGCTTGCAGTCCGAGCTTAAGTACCTCGCGATTGGCGCGCTGCTGGCGGCGGCGGCGGTGCTGGCGTGGTTCCTGTATGATGCCAACCAATTGGCCGGGGACCGGACGCTGATCCATTGGGCGCTCTCTGCTGCTCTCGCGCTGGTCGGCTTCGCGCTGGTTCCGTGGCGTCCGCTGGCGTTGGCCGTTCTGGTTACCGCGCTGCTGGTTCAGGGTGGGTTCGCGACGATTGAAGACAGCCACCACGGCGTGCGGCTGCGCAGTTACTTCGGGATTTACACCGTCCGCGATTACCCCAGCCGCCAGCTGCGCACGCTGGCCCACGGCACCACGCTGCACGGCCAGCAATCGACCGATCCGGCGCTGCGCTGCTTGCCGATGAGCTATTACGGGCCGGGCAGCGGCGCGGGTATCGGCTTTGCCAATGCCTCGCGGTTGTTCCCGCTGCGGCCCAAGCTGGGCGTGGTCGGACTGGGGACGGGGTCGCTGCTGGGCTATGCCCAGCCGGGCCAGACCTGGACCGTGTTCGAGATTGACCAGACCGTGCTCGGCCTGTCGCAGCGCGGCCATTTCACTTACCTGTCGCACTGCGCCCCGCAGGCCAAAGTAGTACTGGGCGATGCCCGGATCGCGCTGGGCCGCGCCCGCGCCGGGGCGTTCGATCTGCTGGCGATCGACGCCTTTTCCTCCGATGCAATCCCGCTGCACCTGTTCACGCATGAGGCGTTTGGGGTGTACCTGAAAGCGCTCAGCCCGCGCGGGATCCTGCTGGTGCATATTTCCAACCGCTATATCGCGCTGGAACCGGCACTGATGGCAGAGGTTGCCGCGCGCGGCCTGCACGCCTCGGTGCGGGAAGATGCGCCGCCCGCAGGCGGGCCGTGGGTGGCTTCAACCTGGGTTGCAGTATCGCGCGATCCGGACCAACTCAAAACCATGGCGGCGATGGCTCCGGCGATGCCCTGGCGCAAACCCGGCCCGGCGGCGGCGCAAGTCTGGACCGATGACCACGCCTCGATCCTGCCCTATGTTACCTGGCGCAACTTTTTGGGGAAACCATGAACCGTCCCGACACCACGATCATCGGCATCCACGGCAAAGTCCCGCGGATCCACGACAGCG
This sequence comes from Novosphingobium sp., assembly GCA_031375125.1. Classification (GTDB taxonomy): domain Bacteria; phylum Pseudomonadota; class Alphaproteobacteria; order Sphingomonadales; family Sphingomonadaceae; genus Novosphingobium. Next base: position 2,619 of record JANMHL010000356.1, read on the forward strand.
CCTTTATCGCGCCCGGCTGCCGGATCATCGGCGATGTCGAGATTGGGCCAGACGCGTCGATCTGGTACAATTGCGTGCTGCGCGGCGATGTCACCCGGATCGTGATCGGGGCGCGGACCAATGTCCAGGACGGCAGCGTGATCCACTGCGACGGCCCAATGCCCGGCAAGCCCGATGGATTTCCCACGCTGATCGGGGAGGACGTGCTGATCGGCCACATGGCGATGATCCACGGCACCGTGATTGAAGACAAAGGCTTCGTCGGGTTCGCCGCGCAGACGATGAACGGCTGCGTGATTGAGGCTGAGGCGATGCTGGCGGCCGGCGCGCTGCTCGCCCCCGGCAAACGGATCCCGGCCCGGCAATTGTGGGCCGGACGCCCGGCCGCGTTCATGCGCGATCTGGATGACCGGATGATCGCCGGGCTGCAAATGGGCGTCGCGCACTATGCCGAAAACGCCAAGCACCACGCCGCGCTGTTTGATGGCCAAACCGAAAGCTGAGTTTCCCCCCGCCGCTGCCATCCGCGCTTTGGCTGATGCCGAAGGGCGGCTGGCCTTGCGCGTCACCCCCGGCGCGCGCAGCGAGAGCGTGGAACTGGGCGAAGGCGTGCTGCTGGTGAAAGTGCGGACCAATCCCGAAGACGGCAAAGCCAACGAAGCGGTGCTCGAATTGCTGGCGAAAGCGCTGGGAACGGCGACGTCACGACTGCGCTTGTTGCGCGGCGCAACCGGGCGCGACAAGCTGGTCCAGCTTAGCTGACCGCGAGCCGCCGCGCGAACAGCGCCAGCCCCAGCGCCCAGCCTGCCGCCAACCACAGCGCGATTCCGGGCCAGCTTAGCATGGCATAGGCCCCAGCGACCGCGCCGAGCGCCAGGCCGAGCCACAGCAGCAACCAGCCAAGCCCGCCATCACCGCCCGTGCCGGACAGCTTTGCGGCCAGGGCTTGGCCGAACCGCACCAATGCCCCGGTCATATAGGTCAGCCCGACCGAAACCTCGCCGCCCCGTTGAAAGGTGTTGTTGAGCGCGCCCATCGCCAGCACCAACAGTGCCAATGTCAGTTCGATTCGCGGCGATAGCGCCGCCCCGCCCAGCAAGGCCGCGACCAGTGCCAGCACGGCAAACTTGCGCCGCGCCCCGGCCTTGGCCGCCAGCAAGGCGCCGCCAAATACGCCCATTACAAAGCCTGCGATCAACAGCGCTGGGATCGCCGCGCTGCGCGGAGCGGCGATCAGATCGACTCCCAGCCGGGTGGTATTGCCCGACATGAACGAGACGAAATAGCGATCCGCCGAGAGGAACCCGGCCGCATCGACATAGCCCGCCAGCGCGGCAGCGGCGATGGCCAGACGGCGGCGGGTGCGGTCGATTGAATTCATCGCCGCAGCTTAGCCGAATTCAGGCCAATTGGCGCGGGTTCAATCAGTCACCCTCGCCGCTGGCCTCTGGTGCCGCCTTGCCTTTGCGCTTTGGCTTGGGTTCAGCTTCGGCCTCGGCAACCGCTGCTGCGGCCTTCTTGGCGCGCTTGTCCAGCTTGGGTGGGGCCGGGGTCAGTTCAAAGGCCAAGGCCTCATCCTTCACCGACACGTGCACTTCGCCGCCGTGGCGCAACTTGCCGAACAGCAGTTCTTCGGCCAGCGGCTGTTTGACCTTGTCCTGGATCAGCCGGGCCATCGGGCGGGCGCCATAGAGCTTGTCATAGCCGCGCTTGCCCAGCCAATCGCGGGCATCGCTGTCAAACTGGATGTGGACGTTCTGATCGGCCAGTTGCAGTTCAAGTTGCAGCACGAACTTTTCGACCACCCGGGCAATCACTTCAGTGCCGAGGTAGGCAAACGGCACGATCGCATCAAGCCGGTTGCGGAATTCCGGGCTGAACATCTTTTTGACCGCTTCGTCCCCGGCATCGGCCTTGGACACGTCGCCAAACCCGATTCCTTGCCGAGCCATGTCGCTGGCCCCGGCATTGGTGGTCATGATCAGCACGACATTGCGGAAATCGACCGTTTTGCCGTGGTGATCGGTCAGGCGGCCGTTGTCCATCACCTGCAGCAGGATGTTGAACAGATCGGGGTGGGCCTTTTCGATTTCGTCGAGCAGCAGGACGCAGTGCGGCTGCTGGTCAATCGCATCGGTCAGCAAGCCGCCCTGATCGTAACCGACATAGCCCGGAGGCGCACCAATCAGGCGGCTGACCGAATGGCGTTCCATATATTCGGACATATCGAAACGCTGAATCGGAATGCCCATGATGCTGGCAAGCTGCTTGGCAACCTCGGTCTTGCCGACCCCGGTCGGGCCGCCAAACAGGAAGCTGCCAATCGGCTTTTCCAGATCGCGCAAGCCCGCGCGCGACAGTTTCATCGCGCTGGACAGCACTTCGATCGCGTGGTCCTGGCCGAACACGACGCGCTTGAGGTCTTTGGCCAAATGTTCGAGCGCTGCGCGGTCGTCACTGGAAACCGATTTGGGCGGGATCCGCGCCATGGTCGCGATCACGGCTTCGATTTCGCGCGCGGTGATGATCTTTTTGCGCTTTGATGGGGCGACCAGCATCTGCATTGCGCCCACTTCGTCGATCACGTCGATCGCCTTGTCAGGCAGCTTGCGGTCATTGATGTAGCGCGCCGACAGCTCGACCGCGGTCTTGATCGCATCGGGGGTATATTTGACCTTGTGATGTTCTTCAAAGGCGCTGCGCAGGCCCTTGAGGATCTTGATCGTGTCTTCGATGGTCGGCTCGTTGACGTCGATTTTCTGGAACCGCCGCAGCAGCGCGCGATCCTTTTCAAAGTGGTTGCGGAATTCCTTGTACGTGGTCGATCCGATGCAGCGGATCGCGCCAGAGGACAGCGCCGGCTTGAGCAGGTTGGACGCATCCATTGCCCCGCCGCTGGTTGCGCCAGCCCCGATCACGGTGTGAATCTCGTCGATAAACAGCACCGCGTCGGGCATCTTTTCGAGTTCCGAGACGACCTGCTTCAGACGTTCCTCAAAATCGCCGCGATAGCGCGTGCCGGCCAGCAGCGCGCCCATATCGAGCGAATAGATCACCGCGTTGGCCAGCACTTCGGGCACCTCGCCTTCGATGATCTTGCGGGCGAGGCCTTCGGCAATTGCGGTTTTACCAACGCCCGGGTCACCAACATAGAGCGGGTTGTTTTTCGACCGGCGGCACAGGATCTGGATCGTCCGGTCCACTTCCGGTCCGCGCCCGATCAATGGATCGATCTTGCCGGCCAAAGCCCGCTCGTTCAGGTTGACGCAGAACTGGTCGAGCGCCGAATCCTTCTTGCCGTCCTTGCCTGCCGCAGCTTTTTCTTCCTGCGCCGGAGTTTCGGGAATGTCGCCGCCTTGCGGGCTGCGATCTTCGATCCGCTTGCCGCCCTTGCCGATCCCGTGGCTGATGAAGCTGACCGCATCGAGCCGGCTCATGTCCTGCTGCTGCAGGAAATAGACCGCATAGCTATCGCGTTCAGAAAATAGTGCGACCAGCACATTGGCGCCGGTGACAGTGTCCTTGCCAGACGACTGAACGTGCAGGATCGCGCGCTGGATCACCCGCTGGAACCCGGCGGTCGGCGCTGGATCGCCCTTTTCCTGGGTTTTGAGCGACTGGTATTCCTGATCGAGGTATTGCTTCACCACCTCGGTCAATTCTCCCAATTCGACACCGCAGGCAGTCATCACCTGCGCTGCATCGGGATCTTCGATCAGCGCGAGCAGGAGATGCTCGAGCGTCGCATACTCGTGGCTGCGCTCCGACGCGTTGGTTAGCGCGGTGTGCAGCGTTTTTTCGAGGCTTTGGGCGAAGCTGGGCATCTATCGTTCTCTCACTAGGGAGGGTGTGGCGGCTGACGGTGAATTTGGCACTGCGAGGGAATATGAAGAAACAGAGTTAACCAAACCTATATGGGGACCTGCCGGGGCGGTGAAAAGGGCGGGGCTCACCATTAGGCAGGTCTAGGCTTGAACAAAGCATCGGCGGCAGAACGATGCGCGGCGACTTTGTTGCGGTGTGCTGCGACCCGAGTGATCTCGGTTTCGAGCATGGCGATCCGTGCCGCCAGCTCGTCCTGCGAATAGGAATCGAGCAGTTCCTTCGCCAGTAGGCTGGCGGCGTCACCTTTTACGCGGGGCAGATCGTCTTCCATGTCGCGGGATAGAATCGAACGCCGCGCGCTTGCTGTCAACGGGTCAAAAGGGTAGGGGCTTGGGCCGTGGCCCCAGGGCAACAGGGAACAGGCAAATGGTTGAATCGCTTCCAGAAACTATGAAGGCCGCGCACTTTGACGCGCCCGGTGGGCCCGAAGTGCTGCAACTGATGCAACTGCCCCTGCCGGTGTTGCAGGCCGGTGACGTGCTGATCAAGGTCGCCTTTGCCGGGGTCAACCGCCCCGATGTGATCCAGCGCCGGGGGTTTTATCCGGCACCGCCGGGAGCCTCGCCAGTGCCCGGGCTGGAGGTTTCGGGGACCGTTGTGGCGCTGGGCGAAGGCACCGATGCGGCGCTGCTCGGCCAGACCGTCTGCGCGCTGACCCCGGGCGGCGGCTATGCGCAATATTGCCGGGTTCCCGCCGGACACTGCCTGCCGGTTCCCGCCGATCTGCCGCTGGATCAGGCTGCGGCCTTGCCCGAAACGCTGTTTACCGTCTGGCACAACGTGTTTGAACGCGGCTATGCCCGCGATGGCGAAACGATCTTGGTCCACGGCGGGACCAGCGGGATTGGCAGCATGGCGATCATGCTGTGCAAGGCCTTCGGGCTGACCGTGATCGTGACCTGCGGCGGCGCGGACAAGTGTGCCGCCGCCCTGAAGATCGGCGCAGACCACGCGATTGATTACAAAGCGCAGGATTTTGTCGAAGAAGTCGCCCGGATCACCGGCGGCCAGGGGGTTCATCTGGTGCTCGATATGGTCGCGGGCGACTATGTACCGCGCAACCTCAAATGCCTGGGTGCCGATGGCCGCCATGTTACCATCGCGGTGCAAGGCGGGCTGCAGGCGACAATCAACCTGGCTGAAGTGATGCAGCGCCGCCTGCACCTGACCGGATCGACGCTGCGGCCGCGCACAGATGTGTTCAAGACGCTGTTGGCACAGGAAATTGCCCGGCTGGCCTGGCCGTTGTTCGAAAGCGGAACGCTGCGCCCAGTGATGGACCAGACTTTTCCGCTGGCCGATGCCGCTGCGGCCCATGCGCGGATGGAAGCAGGCGACCACATCGGCAAGATTGTGTTGGCAGTCGCTTAGTAGCCGCCGCCCTCGTCCCAGTAAGTGTCTGGCGCACTCGCGGTGCGCAGCTTGTAATTGTCGCGGAACAGCCAGCCGAGCGCATCGCGGCGCTTTTGGGTTTCGATCGTCCGGCGCAGGTTGGGGTTGGTGATCACCGCTATCCCATCGACCACCCGGCCGAATTTCTTGCAGGCTGCGGCCAGCCGATCTTTGCTGTACGATGGGATCGAACTGCCTTCGCCATAGTCGCCGTAATAGCCCATGTAGCCCTCGACCGCTTCGTTCAGTTCCTTGCCCAGCTTGGCCGGGTTGAGCAGGCGTTCCTCGCCCAGATCGAGTTCGCTGGCAGTGCTCGAAATGTGCACCGTCC
>JANMHL010000369.1:0-2001 GCA_031375125.1 Novosphingobium sp.
CAGCCGGTCGATCTTGTCGGCCGGCACGCAGAACCCGGTGTCGTCCATTCCCAGCGGCGCAAAGATATGGTCGCGGAAAAAGTCTTGCAGCGGCTGCCCCGAAACCCGCTGCACCACTGCGCCCAGTACATCGGTGCTGACCGAATAGTTCCATTCAGCACCCGGCGAAAATTCGAGCGGCAGTTTGCCCAGTGCTGCAACAAATCCATCGAGATCGAGGTTGCCGTGCCAATTCTCCAACTTGCCCTCACGCATCGCGGCATCAATGTTGCTGCGGTTCTGAAAGCCATAAGTCAGGCCAGAGGTATGCCGCAGCAGATCGACCATCCGCATCGGCTGATCGCACGGCTTGGTCAGAAACGGCACTCCGCCGCCGCCGCCGTTGTAAACGCCGATCCCCTTGAATTCGGGCAGCACGTGATGAACCGGCGTATCGACCGCGACTTTGCCCTGTTCAACCAGCATCATGAAGGCAATCGAAGTGACCGGCTTGGTCATCGAGGCGATCCGGAACAACGAGGTCTCGTCAATCTGTTTGCCGCCTTCGCGCGCCGTCCCTTGCGAGGAAAAATGCGCGATCTGGCCGTCCTTCGCGATCAGGATCTGGGCGTTCGGCAACAGCCCGGTATCGAGATAGCGCTCCTTGACGAAGCTCGGGATGCGGGAGAGGCGGGTTGTATCGAAACCGGCGGCAGTGGTCATGCGGGAATCCTGTCAGTTGCTTTGCGCAACCTCATGCCGCGTCCCTGCTGCCAAGGCAATCGCCGCACGCATCGACCGCGCCCTCTTTACAAGCCCGGCCCTGCCCGGCATAGCCCAGCGCATGATCTCCACGCGTTCTTTGGCTCTGGCCCTTACCCTGCGACTTATCCGCCCTTGGGCGTGAGCTGGCGCGCCTGAGCGGGGCGCCGGCGGCTCCCAAGGGAACTGAACCGAGCCATCCCGCCGCATAATTGCCAAGATCCGAGACACACCCATGACCATGCTGAGCAACCCGGGCGTCAAGTACCGCCCCTTCCCGCCGATCAACTTGCCCGACCGCCAGTGGCCCTCGCGCCAGATCACCAAGGCTCCGCGCTGGCTCTCAACCGATCTGCGCGATGGCAACCAAGCGCTGATCGATCCGATGGGCGCGGAAAAAAAGATGCGGTTCTTTGAACTGCTGCTGAAAGTCGGTTGCAAGGAAATCGAGGTTGGCTTTCCCGCCAGCGGCGCAACCGATTTCGATTTTATCTCTGGCCTGGTCAAGGATGGCAAGGTTCCGGACGATGTGTTGATCCAGGTGCTGACCCAGTCACGCCGCGATCTGATCGAAACCAGCTTTGCCAGCCTGCAGGGCTCCAAATCCGCCATCGTGCACTTGTACAACGCCGTCTCGCCGGTCTGGCGCAAGGTCGTGTTCGGGATGAGCAAGGAACAGATCAAGCAGATCGCGATCGACGGCGCCATGGTGCTGCGTGATCAGGCGGCCAAGTATCACGATACCGATTGGGTGTTCGAATACAGCCCCGAAACCTTCTCCACCGCCGAAGTGGAATACTCGGTTGAGGTTTGCGCGGCGGTGATGGACGTGCTGCGGCCAACGCCGGAAAAGCCGATCATTTTCAACCTGCCTGCAACGGTCGAATGCGCGACGCCCAATATCTATGCCGATCAAATCGAACTGTTCGCGCGGATGATCCCGAACCGCGATGCGGTGGTGATCTCGCTTCACACCCACAACGATCGCGGCACCGGAATTGCGGCTTGCGAGCTGGGCCTGATGGCCGGCGGCGACCGGGTCGAAGGCTGTTTGTTTGGCAATGGTGAGCGGACCGGGAACTGCGATTTGGTGACTGTGGCGCTCAATATGTACACTCAGGGGGTTAATCCGGGCCTCGATTTTTCGGACATCGACGGGATCGCCAAGACGGTTGAATACTGCAACCAGCTGCCGATCCACCCGCGCCATCCCTATGTCGGCGAACTGGTCTACACCTCGTTTTCGGGCAGCCATCAGGA
>JANMHL010000405.1:0-7121 GCA_031375125.1 Novosphingobium sp.
TGGGTGCCGATGAACGGGGTCGGGATGCCGGTTGCGGTCAGCAAGTTGCCCGGCTCGGCAAAGCGGCGGCCCGGCTTGTTGAGCAGGTTGGTCGCATCGAAGAAAATCTCGATGTTCTTGTTCACCGCATAACGGGCCGAAAAATCGAGCTCGTCATCCGCCGCCCAATAGGTATCGCCAGCATCGGTCAGATCGTCGGCAAACCCATCGAGCCAGGCGGTCCGTTTCTGATAGCTAAGCCGCAACGACACCCCGTACTTTTCGTAATAGCCGGTCAGGTTATAGACCCAGTCGCTGGTGCCGGGCAGCCGCAGCTTGCGCGTTGGGACCGCGCCAATTGCGGGCTTAGTCACTTCGCTGTTGTTGTAGGTGACATTGGCGCTGATCCCGAAACCGCCCATGAAGCCGGGCAGGCCCAGCGCTTCGGTCCACGGTTCCAGCTGCAATTGCGCCGCCGCTTCAACCCCGTACAGCCGCCCATCGCCGCCGTTGGTGATGCCGGAATAGAGGTAAGCCGAACGATCGGTCCCGCCGCTGTTCAGCGCGTCCGAGCCGAACGAACGCGTCTGGCGATAGAGCACGTCGCTGACGTTTTTGTAGAACACTCCGACCATCAGATAGCCTTGTGGGCGCAGATACCATTCGAAATAGCCATCGAGGCCCCAGGCCCGCTCGGGCTTGACCGCCGGGTTGCCGCCCGAAATCGTCTGGTTGATATCGTTGACCACCACGTTGGGGCGCATCTGGTCATAATCAGCCCGGGCCGCGCCGGTGTTCAGCGACAGCCGCAGCTTCTTAGTGTCATCGATGTTGTAGTTGACGTGCAGGCTGGGGAACACCAGCGTCCGGTCGGTTTCGGCAGTGACCAGCCCGGTGGTGGAACCAATGGTAGCGGTGGCGATGCCCCGGTTCTTGAGATGTTCAACCCGCACCCCGCCGATCACCGAGCCCCAGTCCCACCGGACCGTGCCCATGGCATAGCCGGCATAGACCTGTTCGCGCACATCATAGATATTGCCGGTGACAGGCGAGAAGGCATAGAGCCCGCGGGCGTTGTTCGACACGGTCCGCATCAGATCAGTATCGAAATAGCGGAAGGTGTAGTCCATCGGGATCCGGCCCTGAAACCCGTCAGCAATCGAGAACTGGCCGTAATCGGTTGGCATTCCGATAGCCGCAAACTGGGTGGCGGTATTGACGACCAGATTTTTCTCATCGACCACTTTGGTGCGCTGATCGAACTGGAAGCCCAGCTTGAGCGTGGCGTCGCCGCCCAGAAACTGCATATCGCGGCCAATCACCAGCCGCCCAGTATAGGCCTTGGTGGTGTCGACCGCATCCAAGATAGTCAGCTGGCTCAGCGGGCGGGTAAAGCCGTCGATCCCGGCAACCGGAACCCCGGCCTGATAGCGGGTCGGGCCCGCCAGCTGCAGCGTGGTGAACAGCATCAACCGCGACCGGTTCGGATCGCTGAAATCATAAGCCACGGTCGGCCGCAGCGTGCGGGTGCTGGGGCTGTCCCAACTGGCTTCACCGACGACCGAGCGATCATCCTTTGATTCGGTGTAGTTCGCCGCCCAGTTGACCTTCCAGCCATCGCCCAGCCCGTGTTCGCCCTGCAGCGTGTTGGTAAAGATCGACTGGCGGAAGGCGCGCAGAGTGGAACGCTGGCGGATATCGATGCCATAGATCGTGCCCTTCAGCGGAGTGTTGCCGATACAGACATCGGCATAGCCGGTGGTCGTCGGCGTCGGGTTGACTGCGGTGGCGCAAGCGGCGGTATTGGCGACCAGATCGCCCTGCCGGTCATCCAGATCGAAGCGGAAGTTATCGCGCGCCTCATCGTCGGTGAAGATCGTGTAGATCGACCCCAGTGTCACTTTGCTGTCACCCTGACGATATTCGAGCCGGCCCGAGACCGACCAGTTCTTGCGGGTCAACCGGTACAGCTTGTTTTCGGCTTCCTGGGCCCAGAACCGGGTTTCAAAACCGGGTCGCTGATCCTGCGCTACGCGCTCATAATCGGTTTCAAAATTGTCGGTGATCATGTCGCGCTGGAAATAGCTGCCCGAAAAGACCACGCCCAGTTCGCCGCCGCCAATCTCGAACCGGTCGGATACGACCAGCGATCCTTCCAGCTGATCGCGCGTACCCAGTTCGGCCACGCCATAACCCGCTTTGGCCGAGACGTTCATTCCGCGATAATCGAACGCCGAGCGGGTGACGATATTGACATTACCCGAAACGGTTTCACCCGGCATATCGGGCGTCACCGCCTTTGAAACGACGATCTGCGAGGCGATCGCCGATGGCACCGAATCGAACCGCGCATCGCGGCCTTCGGGGCTGACGACGTTGATCCCGTCAAAGCTGAGCGTGGTCCAGTAATTGGGCGCCCCGCGCAGGCTGATATAGCGGGCCTGGCCTTGGTCGCGCTCTACCGCAACGCCGGGGAGCCGGCTGGCAGCCTGGGCGATGTTCTGATCGGGCAGCCGCCCGACGCTGTCCGAAGCGGCGATGGTCACCAGCGAATCGGATTTACGCTGGGCATCGAGCGCGGCGGCTTCGGATTCGGCGATCGGGCGAACGCCGGTGACGACGATCGTCTCCCCCTCGGCGTCCTCATCGGCTTCGGCGGCAAGCGCCGGGGCGGCCACAACCAGCCCGGTGGTGGCCAGCAGGAGTGCGACAAAGCGGGTTTTGGCAGGACGGGCGACGTGACGAATCGCGGGCATGATGGTTCTCTCGATGGTTAAGACACCAACGCCGCTAAGGCCGGGACTTGACGATAGCGCGACTGTCAGCAGTCATTCTGCCGACGTCTGCATGACAGCACTGTGTCAGAACGAGCCAGCCGCACCCGGTCCAGCGCCGCGCCGCCGCTTGCATTCGCGCCGCAACGGCATATCGTAGCAGCGGGTCGTATTGGAATTGCTAGTTCGGGGAGACGGCAATGGGCGATACTGAACCTAATCACGAAAGTTTTGGGGTGCTGGTCGGTTGGGCGCATCATGGGTCCGCCGGTAAGCTCGACCTGACGCTGCAATGCGTACAATCGACCCGGCGCGAGGATGCTGGCGCGATCGACGATCACCATATCGTGATGACCCCCAGCCAGGCCGCGGTTCTGGCCAATTATCTGTTCCAGATCTCGGGCCAAAACCCGCCCGCACCGCGCAAGGGATTGCTACGGCGGTTGCTGGGGTAGATCGCAACCGCTTGCCCACCCTGTCTTATCTTGATAACACAGCTTGCATTGCGCGGGCGGTGATCCCACATTGGCCGCACGACGCTTTGTGAGGATACGACATGGCCACTACGCCGACCGCCACTGCCACCGAAACCCCGACGATCACCCTGACCGCGCCCGATCCGGTGCCGGTGGTGCTGCCCGAAGCGGCGATCGGGCTGGTTCCGGTCGCGCCTGAAGACAAGAGCAAGCTGGAAACCAAGGTCGATGCGTTCATCGCCGATCTGGTCGCGTCGGATGCCAACTCGCCCGAATTCGGCAAGAAAGTCGATCAGATTACCAATATGGGCCGCAAGGAAATCATGGCCGCAGCGGGGATGAGCAACCGCTTCCTCGACCGGCCAATCCGGGCGATGGACAAGGATTCGGGCGTCGGCGCCAATCTGGCCGAGCTGCGCCGGACGGTCGAAACGCTCGATCCGGGCAAGCAGGGTAAGCTGTCCAAGGGCCGCAAGCTGTTCGGGCTGATCCCGATGGGCAACTCGATGAAGCGCTATTTCCAAAGCTATGAAAGCGCGCAGGGGCACATTCAGGCGGTGCTGGGCCACCTCGGTTCGGGCAAGGACGAGCTGCTGATGGACAATGCCGCGATTGATGTTGAGCGGCAGAAGCTGTGGGAGGCGATGGGCCAGCTTGAACAGATGATCCACATTTCCCGCACATTGGATTCCAAGCTGGAAGAAAAAGCCGCCGATCTGGACGCGACCGACCCGGCCAAGGCCAAGGCGATCCGCGAATCTGCACTGTTCTATGTCCGCCAGCGGACGCAGGATCTGCTGACCCAGATGGCGGTATCGGTGCAGGGTTATCTGGCGCTCGATCTGGTCAAGAAGAACAACGTCGAACTGGTCAAGGGCGTCGACCGCGCCAGTACCACCACGGTTGCTGCGCTGCGCACTGCCGTCACGGTCAGCCAAGCGATGGCTAACCAGCGGCTGGTGCTGGAACAGGTCACTGCGCTCAATTCGACCACTGCCGGACTGATCGATTCAACCGGCACCTTGCTGCGCGAACAGACCGGCAAGATCCACGAAATGGCCGCCAGCAGCACGATCCCGATCGAAACGCTGCAGCGCGCCTTCCAGAACATCTATGACACAATGGACAACATCGACACCTTCAAGGTCAAAGCGCTGGAAAGCATGAAGCAGACCGTCACCACGCTTTCATCCGAAGTTGAAAAGTCCAAGGGCTTCATCGCCCGGGCCGAAGGCGCCAATCAGGCCCAGATCGCCAGCGACGCACCCAGCTTGCTGAGCCTGGAGGGCTAGGTCTTTGTCCAGTCCTGCCAACCAGTCAGACCAGATCATCGGCGCGGCGGGGCGCGTGTTGGTCGATCAACGCGCCGGTGGCCGCCGCCGCTCGATCGGCCAAGGCGCGGCGGCGATCCGGGCCGGGCACTTGTGGCGCAAGGTTCGCAACATCGCGGTGGCCGGGGTTGCAGTCTGGCTGGGGCTGGGGATCATCGGTTCGATCATCGGCGGGATCGGCTTTATCGGGCTGGTGCTGGGCGTAACGGTCAGCGCGGCGGCGCTGTTCCTGCTGGGCAAATACCCGCGCTTCAAAATGCCGACCCGCGCCGATCTGGACCCGACCGGCACCGATGCCCGCGCTTTGGTCGGGCGGACCGAGCTGTGGCTGGAGACTCAGCGCCGCGCTCTGCCGCCGCCAGCCGTGCAGCTGGTCGATCAGATCAGCGTGCAGCTTGATGGGCTGGCCGCGCAATTGGTCGATGTCGATCAGGACCATCCCAAGGCCGCCGAAGTGCGCAAGCTGGTCGGCGAACATCTGCCCAATGTCATCGACGGCTACCGCAAGATCCCGGAAAACCTGCGCTACGAAGACCGCGCCGGAACAAATCCCAACGCGCAGTTCATTGGCGGCCTCAGGACGATCAGCGACGAGATCGATTCGATCACGCGGCAACTGGCGATGGGCGCGATTGACAATCTGGCGATCACCACCCGCTATCTCGATTACAAATACGGTGAGGCACTGGACGAAGGCGGGAAAGCCTGATGCGTGTGCCGATTTCGCACAAATTGGGCAAGGCCGAGGTCAAGCGCCGCCTGCGGGAACGCAGCGGCGAGCTGGCCGGGCTGCTCCCAGGCGGCAAGGCCGATGTGGCGATTACATGGCCATTGGAAGACCGGATGGCGCTGCAAGTCAGCGCGATGGGCCAGACGGTCAACGCCCATGTCGATGTGCTGGATGACAGCGTGGTGTTCGAAATCGACCTGCCAGCCGCGCTGTCGTTCTTCGCGCCGATGGTCCGCAGCGTGGTTGAGGAAAAGACGCAGAAGCTGCTGCGCTAAACCTCCAGATACATCCTTGGAATCCGCAGTTGCTGTGCCGCAATCTGGGTCTCGCGCAGGAACAGCACCAAGGCCCACATCAGCAGACCAATCGCAGTCAGAAAAGTGCCCGCCGCGACCCGCTGCAGGCTGAGCTGCACCAGTTCCTCTAGAAACAGCACCGCAACGGTGGTGCCGATGAACAGCCCGCTGATCACCATCAGCCGGATCGCGCGGGTGATCAGTTTGATCCGCCCATCGATCATCCGGATTTCGGCGACCACTTCGTCATGATCCGGCCCTTCGGTGGACGTATGGCGTTCCTGCAGATCTCGGCTGCGATCGACCACTCGGCCCAGCCGGCTCGACAGCAGGTTGAGGATATTGCCAATCGCCACCAGCACGAAAACCGGGGCGAGCGCGAGCTGGATGGTTTGGGCAATCATGGAACAATTGGTAGACCGATGCGTTGCTGGTGGAAAGCCGTGTGCAATCCTATGTTCATCCAAAATCAGCCAAAGGACCGCCCCATGAACCGCAAACGCCTGCTCCTCCCCGCCCTGACCCTGGCCGCGCTGGCGCTGTCGGGCTGCGCTGCAATCCTGTCCAAGCACCCGGTCGGCAACCGCGCCGTGCCGCAACCGGCCAAATCGGTTGAGCTGAACCGCTATCTGGGCCGCTGGTACGAACTGGCGCGGTACGAGCAAGGCTTTCAAAAGGACTGCGAAGGCGTGACCGCCGACTATGCCCTGCGCGAAGACGGCATGATTTCAGTGACCAACCGCTGCCGCAAGCCCGATGGCAAAATCAGCGACGCCACTGGCAAAGCCAAGATCGTCGACACCGCCACCAATGCCAAGCTGAAGGTCAGCTTTTTCGGCCCGTTCTATGGCGATTACTGGGTGCTCGACCGGGCGGACGATTACTCTTGGGCGATCGTTGGTGAGCCATCGGGCCGCTACCTGTGGATCCTCAGCCGCGAGGCTGCGCCGGGCAAGGCCAAGCTGGATGCGCTGATCGCGCGGACCGCCGCGCTGGGTTATGATACGTCGATGATCCGGGTGACCCAGCAGCCGTAAACGGCGGCTGACTTATTCACTCCGGCTATCCCCTCACCGTCGATGGAGAGCTTGTCGAAGCACTGTCCTGTTCTTCGGGCGGAAGTGCGCTACCACAACAAGAAGGGCAGTGCTTCGACAAGCTCAGCACCGACGGGGTTTAGGCGGAATTCCGAGGAAAAGATTCAGCGTCAGAAAAAGAACTTCTGCTGCCAGTAAAACGTTGAGGTGATCGGCTCGCCCGCGCCGTTGGTGGCGGGTTTGAACTTTAGCCGCTGCATCGCCAGCACGCAGGCAATCGCATCGGTTTCGGGAAAGCCGCTCGATTTATAGACCCGGCAATTGGTCGCGCGGCCCGATGGTGCGACTGTCAGCGCCAGAATCACCGCTTTGCCGACCCGCGCCTCGCGCCCGCCCGCTGGCACCGGAAAGTCGCGGGCGTTGTTGATCTGGCCCGAAATATGCGCCGCCTTGGTCGGCTTCCCGCCGCCCTGGCCGTTGCCATCCCCGCCCGCGCCG
>JANMHL010000463.1:0-3083 GCA_031375125.1 Novosphingobium sp.
ACCCTGTGTGGGCGGCTCAGAACCCGGATATGGGCGCGCGCCGCCGGTTTTCCAAGCGCATCAGAACAAACGTGCCCCATTGGGCACCGGATGATCGGGGGCAAACAGGATCACTGCGCCCTGATCGTCGCCAAACCCCAGTGTCAGCACTTCGGACATGAATTTGCCAATCTGGCGCGGGGGGAAGTTGACCACCGCCGCCACCTGCCGCCCGGGCAGGTCCTCGATGCGGTAACGATCGGTGATCTGTGCGCTCGATTTCCTGATGCCGATCGCGGGGCCGAAGTCGATCACCAGCTTGTAGGCGGGCTTGCGCGCTTCGGGGAACGGTTCGGCCGACACGATCGTGCCCACGCGGATATCGACGGCGAGGAACTGGTCAAAGCCGATCGGATCGGCAGCAGGCGCTTGCGGCGAATGGGCGAGATGCATGGCGGCGGGTCCTGTCAGGGATAAAGGTCAACCGTATCGAAGGTGTCCAGCACTGCGGCGCGCAGCAAGGTCCGGTGGCAGCAGACGGGATCGCGTTCATAGCACAGCAGCGCGGTGCGCCGCTCGCCTGCCAGTTCGGCCAGCTGCGCCCCGGCGGCCATTGCCTCGGGCAGCTCGAGCTGGCCGGCATAGATCCGCTTCAGCGCTGCGTGATTGCCCGCCCGCGCCGCCGCGCGGCCATCGGCGGGCGTACCCAGCGCGCGGAAGTGGCGGTATTCGATGCCTGCCCCGGCCAGGTTCGCGGCCAGCGCGGTCTTGGAAAACCCCGGCCGACGCGAGGCTGCGATCGCGCGGACATCGGCCAGAACTTCTACCCCGGCCCCGGTCAGCGCCGCCAGAAAGGCAGCCATGGTGGTCTGCTCATAGCCAATCGTCCAGACCGTGGGCATCATTCCAGCTCCAGGATCACCGCGTCGACCGCCAGGCTTTCGCCCTGCCGGGCGTTGATCGATTTGACCGTTGCGGTCTTTTCGGCGCGCAGGATGTTTTCCATCTTCATTGCCTCGATCACCGCCAGCGGCTGTCCGGCTTCAACCTTGTCGCCCACCGCAACATTCAGCGACACCAGCAGCCCGGGCATCGGGCAGATCAGGAAGCGCGACAGATCGGGCGGGATCTTTTCGATCATGTGGCTGGTCAGGTGGGCAAGCCGCGCGGGTAAGACCTGAACCTTGTGGATCGCCCCGTGGGTGGTGAGTTTGAGCCCGGTGCGGGTCACTTCGACCTTCACGCCGTAATCCGCCTCGCCAATCGAAGCCTCAACCAGCCGCTCGCCGGGGGTATATTCCATCTCCAGATCGACCGGCTCACCGTCGACGGTCACGTCTTCATCAAGACTGACCAGGTGCGCCTTGCCACCAATGGTCACGCTCCAGTCGTAGGGCGGCTCGAGCTCGCCATTCAGCTGCTGGTCGGTCTGCCGGGCGCGATCGGCGCGTGCGGTCATGATGAACCCGGCGATGGCGGCCAGATGCTTGAGTGTCTCGGGTGAGGTTGCCGCGCCGGTAAAGCCGTCGGGGTATTCCTCGGCGATAAACCCGGTGGTGAGTTCGCCCGAGCGGAAACGCGGGTGCTGCATGATCGCGGAGACGAAATCGATGTTGTGGCCCAGCCCTTCGATCTCGAACCGGTCAAGCGCGGCGATCTGCTTGTCTGCGGCCTCGTTGCGGGTTTCGCCCCAGGTTACCAGCTTGGCGATCATCGGATCATAGAACATCGAGACTTCGCCGCCTTCGATCACGCCGTCATCGACGCGGATGCCGCCTTCTCCCCGGAGCTCACACAATAACGCTTCGTCACCCCGCATTTGATGCGGGGCTTGGCTTCCTTCTGCGACCTCGGCCGAAGAAAAGCCTTGGCCCGTGTCAAGCACGGGCTGACGTGAGAAGTGCGGAGTTGCGGGTGGTGAATACCGCACCAGCCGCCCGGTCGAGGGCAGGAACCCGCGATAGGGGTCTTCGGCATAGACGCGGTTTTCGATCGACCAGCCTTCGATCTTCACATCGTCCTGCGTCATCGCCAGCTTTTCGCCCGCCGCCACGCGGATCATCTGTTCGACCAGATCGATCCCCGTGATCGCCTCGGTGACGGGGTGTTCAACCTGCAGCCGAGTGTTCATTTCGAGGAAGTAGAAACTCTCACCGCTCGGGTCCGCTCCGCTGACGATCAGTTCGACCGTGCCCGCCGAATAATACCCCACCGCGCGGGCCAGCGCGACGCACTGTTCACCCATCGCCTTGCGCATCGCAGGCGTGACGAACGGCGACGGTGCTTCCTCCACCACCTTCTGGTGGCGGCGCTGGATGCTGCATTCGCGCTCGTTCAGGTAAAGGATGTTGCCGTGCTGATCGCCCAGGATCTGGATTTCGATGTGGCGCGGATTGAGAATGAATTTCTCGATGAACACGCGCTCGTCGCCGAACGAATTGAGCCCCTCGCGCTGCGTCGCCTCGAAGCCTTCCTCAACGTCTTTGTCGTTATAGGCCAGCCGCATCCCCTTGCCGCCGCCGCCAGCCGAAGCCTTCATCATCACCGGATAGCCGATCTCGCGGCTGACCTGCAGCGCCTCGGCGGTATCGGCAATCGCTTCGGGTGAGCCGGGGACGGTGTTGACGCCCGCCGCCTTGGCCAGCTTCTTGCTCTCGATCTTGTCGCCCATCGCCGCAATCGCGCCCACCGGCGGGCCGATGAAGGCGATGCCGTTCTTCGCCAGTTCCTCGGCGAACGAGGTGCGCTCGGACAGGAACCCATAACCCGGATGCACCGCCTCCGCGCCGGTCTGTTTGCACGCCGCGATGATCTTGTCGGCAATCAGATAGCTTTGCGCGGCCGGCGAAGGCCCGATGTGCACGGCCTCATCCGCCATCTGCACAAACGGCGCGCGGGCATCGGCATCGGAATAGACCGCGACGGTCTGGATACCCATCCGGCGCGCGGTCTTGATCACCCGGCAAGCAATTTCGCCACGGTTGGCGATGAGGATTTTTTTGAACATTTACCGACTCCAACGTCGAAACAAGCTGAGCGCAACTGCCCAATAGACAACGAAGGCCGATCCAGTGATCAGCCTGAAACGATGATTGGCACCAGCC
>JANMHL010000464.1:0-3095 GCA_031375125.1 Novosphingobium sp.
ACCCTGTGTGGGCGGCTCAGAACCCGGATATGGGCGCGCGCCGCCGGTTTTCCAAGCGCATCAGAACAAACGTGCCCCATTGGGCACCGGATGATCGGGGGCAAACAGGATCACTGCGCCCTGATCGTCGCCAAACCCCAGCGTCAGCACCTCGGACATGAATTTGCCGATCTGGCGCGGTGGGAAGTTGACCGCCGCCGCCACCTGCCGCCCGGGCAGGTCCTCGATGGCGTAGCGATCGGTAATCTGCGCGCTCGATTTCTTGACGCCAATCACAGGGCCGAAATCGATCACCAGCTTGAACGCGGGCTGGCGCGCTTCGGGGAACGGTTCGGCCGACAGCACCGTGCCGATCCGGATGTCGACCGCCAGAAACTGATCGAAGCCGATCGGATCGGCAGCAGGCGCTTGCGGCGAATGGGCGAGATGCATGGCGGCGGGTCCTGTCAGGGATAAAGGTCAACCGTATCGAAGGTGTCCAGCACTGCGGCGCGCAGCAAAGTCCGGTGGCAACAGACAGGATCGCGTTCATAGCACAGCAGCGCGGTGCGGCGCTCCCCCGCGAGCTCAGCCAGTTGCGCCCCGGCGGCCATTGCCTCGGGCAGCTCGAGCTGGCCGGCATAGATCCGCTTCAGCGCTGCGTGATTGCCCGCCCGCGCCGCCGCGCGGCCATCGGCGGGCGTACCCAGCGCGCGGAAGTGGCGGTATTCAATCCCCGCTCCGGCCAGGTTCGCGGCCAGCGCGGTCTTGGAAAACCCCGGCCGACGCGAGGCTGCGATCGCGCGGACATCGGCCAGAACTTCTACCCCGGCCCCGGTCAGTGCCGTCAGAAAAGCCTCCATGGTGGTCTGCTCATAACCAATGGTCCAGACCGTGGGCATCATTCCAGCTCCAGGATCACCGCATCCACCGCCAGGCTTTCGCCCTGCTTGGCGTTGACCGATTTGACCGTCGCGGTCTTTTCGGCGCGCAGGATGTTTTCCATCTTCATCGCCTCGATCACCGCCAGCGGCTGTCCGGCTTCAACTTTGTCGCCCACCGCAACATTCAGCGACACCAGCAGCCCGGGCATCGGGCAGATCAGGAAGCGCGACAGATCGGGCGGGATCTTTTCGATCATGTGCCGGGTCAGATGCGCATAGCGCGCCGGCAGTATGACAGCCACATGACTGGCTCCCCTGCTCTTCAATTTCAAGCCCGTCCTGGTCGGCGTAACTTGCACTCTAAGCACGCTATATTTTTCGTCATCAAGCTCCGCGTTGACCACGCTTGCGACTGGATCATAGGCAAGCATCAGCCCCGAATTCACTCCGTCGACCTTCAAATCATCGGGTCCATCGTTGACCGCATAAGTCTCTCCGGCGATCGTCACCGCCCATTCGGTCGGGGGCTCCAGCGGCTCGCTGAGTTGTCCATCAATTTGTCGGGCACGGGCCGCTCGAACTGTCGAAACGAAACCTGCGATCCCTGCAAGGGTTTGCATATGGCGGTCCGAAGCAGGCGCGCCGTTGAACCCGTCAGGATATTCCTCGGCGATGAACCCGGTGGTCAAGTCCCCGCTGCGAAAGCGCGGGTGCTGCATGATCGCGGAGACGAAATCGATGTTGTGGCCCAGCCCTTCGATCTCGAACCGGTCAAGCGCCTGGATCTGCTTGTCTGCCGCTTCATCGCGGGTCTCGCCCCAGGTCACCAGCTTGGCGATCATCGGATCATAGAACATCGAAACCTCGCCGCCTTCGACAACGCCGTCATCGACACGGACACCGTTCTCGCCCCGCAACTCACTTAACAAACCCCCGTCGCCCCGCACTTGATGCGGGGTTTGGCTGCCTTCCCCGCCGCCGCTCGAAGAAAAGCCAAGGCCCGTGTCAAGCACGGGCTGACGAGAAAAGTGTGGAGTAGCAGGCGGACTATAGCGCACCAGCCGCCCGGTAGAGGGCAGGAATCCGCGATAGGGGTCTTCGGCATAGACGCGGTTTTCGATCGACCAACCTTCGATCTTGATCTGGTCCTGCGTCATGGACAGCTTTTCGCCCGCCGCCACGCGGATCATCTGTTCGACCAGATCAATGCCGGTAATGCACTCGGTCACCGGGTGTTCGACCTGCAGCCGGGTGTTCATTTCAAGGAAGTAGAAGCTCTCGCCGCTCGGGTCCGCACCGCTGACGATCAGTTCGACCGTGCCGGCGGAGTAATATCCGACCGCGCGGGCCAAGGCGACGCATTGTTCGCCCATCGCCTTGCGCATCTTGGGCGTGACGAACGGCGACGGCGCTTCCTCAACCACCTTCTGGTGGCGGCGCTGGATGCTGCATTCGCGCTCGTTGAGGTAAAGGATATTGCCGTGCTGATCACCCAGGATCTGGATCTCGATGTGGCGCGGGTTGAGGATGAATTTCTCGATGAACACGCGCTCGTCGCCGAACGAATTGAGCCCCTCGCGCTGGGTCGCCTCGAAGCCTTCCTCAACGTCCTTGTCATTATACGCGAGCCGCATCCCCTTGCCGCCGCCGCCGGCCGAAGCCTTCATCATCACCGGATAACCGATCTCGCGGCTGACCTGCAGCGCCTCGGCAGTGTCGGCAATCGCTTCGGGAGATCCGGGCACGACATTGACCCCCGCAGCCTTGGCCAGCTTCTTGCTCTCGATCTTGTCGCCCATCGCCGCGATCGCACCCACCGGCGGCCCGATGAAGGCGATGCCATTCTTGGCCAGTTCCTCGGCAAACGACGTACGTTCGGACAGGAACCCATAGCCCGGATGCACCGCCTCGGCCCCGGTCTGCTTGCACGCCGCGATGATCTTGTCCGCGATCAGATAGCTTTGTGCGGCGGGCGACGGCCCGATGTGCACCGCTTCATCCGCCATCTGCACAAACGGCGCGCGGGCATCGGCATCGGAATAGACCGCGACCGTCTGGATACCCATTCGCCGCGCAGTCTTGATCACCCGACAAGCAATTTCGCCACGGTTGGCGATGAGGATTTTTTTGAACATTTACCGACTCCAACGTCGAAACAAGCTGAGCGCAACTGCCCAATAGACAACGAAGGCCGATCCAGTGATCAGCCTGAAACGATGATTGGCACCAGCC
>JANMHL010000427.1:0-10653 GCA_031375125.1 Novosphingobium sp.
CGGGACGATTGTCGAAGGAACGGCGGGCAACACCGGGATCGGCCTGGCGCTGGTCGCCAACGCGCTGGGTTACAAGACGGTGATCGTCATGCCCGAAACCCAAAGCCGCGAAAAGATGGATACGCTGCGCGCGCTCGGCGCGGAACTGGTGCTGGTCCCGGCCGCGCCGTTCTCCAACCCCGGCCATTTCGTCCACACCTCGCGCCGCCTGGCCGAGGAGACCGCAGGCGCGGTCTGGGCCAACCAGTTTGACAATATCGCCAACCGCAAATCCCACATCGAAAGCACTGCGCCGGAAATCTGGGAACAGATGAAGGGCCGGATCGACGGGTTTACCTGCGCGGCGGGAACCGGCGGGACGATTGCCGGGGTCGGGCTTGGCCTCAAGGCGTTTGACGACAATGTCCGGATCGCGCTGACCGACCCCCACGGCGCAGCGCTGTTCAACTATTACGCCAACGGGGAATTGAAAGCCGAAGGCACTTCGGTGGCCGAAGGGATCGGGCAGGGCCGGATCACTGCCAATCTCGAAGGCGCGCCGATTGACACCCAGTTTCGGATTTCGGACGAAGAGGGCCTCGAATGGGTCGCCCGGCTGCTCAAGGAAGAAGGGCTGTGTCTGGGGCTATCATCGGGGATCAATGTCGCGGGCGCGGTGGCATTGGGCCAGCAGCTGGTGGCAGAGGGCCGCG
The DNA here is from genome assembly GCA_031375125.1 of Novosphingobium sp. Lineage (GTDB taxonomy): Bacteria > Pseudomonadota > Alphaproteobacteria > Sphingomonadales > Sphingomonadaceae > Novosphingobium. Next base: position 693 of record JANMHL010000427.1, read on the forward strand.
AAGACCCGCGGGTCGCGACGATCCTGTGCGATACCGGCTTTCGCTACCTCTCCAGCCTCTACAATGCCGAGTGGCTGCGCTCCAAAGGTTTGCCGGTCTTCCCATGGCTGGCGTGATCGGCTAGACTTCGCCGCAGAATGGCAAGCATACCGCCACGCCGGGTTATCGAACCTCTGACCGGACCCCAGCATTTCGCGCCGCCGAGCGCGCGGGAATTGCGCGCGCAGGCGGTGCAGCGGTTGCAATCCGGGCTGTTCGGCTTGGCGGCGGTGCTGCTGGTGGTGGGCCTCGCCAATATCATCAATGACCGGGCCCGGCTGACTGAGCGGGCGGGCAATTCAGCTTCGGCCCAGCCTTCGGCCAGCGCGTCGCCGGGCACATCGGATCCCTTGGTGGACATCGGCGTCATGCCGTCATCGGTGCCGAGCGCGGCTCCATCGCCGGCGTCCGCGCAGAATGTCCAACGCTAAATCGCTTCCGCTGTGGGGCGCGCTGCTGATCGTGTCGCTGGCTGCGGCTGGCATCGCCTGGTGGGCACAAAAGCCTGCGCCGCGCGCGGGTGAGCCCATCGGGCTGTTTACCATCTTGCCAATTTTGTGGTCTGAAAATGCCGATATCAGCGCCGAGCTGAGCCCGGACACCCAGCCGCACTGGGCTCGTGCCACGCTGGAGGCGGCAGGCCAGATCGCGCCGCTCGATCTGCTGGCCGGACCCAAGGGCGCGGGCCCACTCGACAAGCTGCACCGGCTGGTGATGGCCCAGCCGCGCGTGCTGAGCGGCGCAGAGAACGTCGCGCTCGATAACTGGGTGCGGGGCGGGGGGCAGTTGCTGTTGATCGCTGATCCGGCACTGACCGAGCACTCGAATTTTGCGCTGGCCGACCCGCGCCGCCCGCAGGCGGTGGCGCTGCTTTCACCGATCCTGTCGCATTGGGGGCTGACATTGCGGTTCGACGACCGCCAGCAAATGGGCGAGGCCAGCCGCGAAGTGATGGGCGTGGCGGTGCCGGTTAATCTGCCCGGGCACTTTGCCACCGAAGGGCAGGCCAATTGCAAGCTGTGGGGCGATGGCTTGGCGGTGACTTGCGCGATTGGCCGAGGGCGGGTGGTCGCGCTGGCCGATGCAGCGCTGCTGGAGCGGAATGACCCCGGCGGAGCGGGGGCCAAGGCCTTTGCCTGGCTGTTGGAAGCGGCGTTTGTGGCGCGCTGATTCGTTCCGGCCGGGGAAAGCGCGGGAATCATCACACCGAGGCTGAGAGTCGCGCGCTAAACCCTTGATTTTGCGTTCGAACAAACCATAAACATTGCATAATTAGGGTCAACATTGCCGGAATCAAAACAATATAAATCAATTGTTTACCATGTTATCCCGCGATTTCCCGTAATTTTCCCTTCCATCCCCGCCGATGCAGCGGTAATGAATCGTTTCATCGACATCCAAGTTCACTGCCGCGCCCTTTTGAAGGGCTGGCTGGCCGCGAGGGCGCGCGGCTGGGACGGGGAGGATTTTTACGGGGTTCGGAAGCAATTCCGGCACAAGGGCGGGACGGAAACGTGGAGGCGGGCAAGCCGATCATGTACAGTGGCCAGGGCTTTTCGCTGATCGGCGAAAAGGGTCGCTTCGTGCTGCCCCCTGATTTCCGCAAAGCAGTCCGCGATTCAGGCAATGGTGACCGCGTACTGTGTCTGGGCAAGCATCCGCGCTGGAAATGCCTGACCGGCTTTGGCCTGTCGCGGGTCGATGAATTCGAAGCCGAACTGAACCGCGAAGAAGGCATCGCGCTCGAACGCGGGCAGGATTTCGACCGCGATCTGCGCGCTCAGCAACTTTACGGTTATGCCAAGGTTCCGTTTGATGACAGCGGCCGGTTTGTCCTGCCCGAACGCCACTTCAAGTTGGCTGGCCTGGTCGATGCGCTATTCTTTCAGGGCGGCGGCAAGATGTTTACGATTTGGAACCCGGCAGAACTGACCAAGCTGGGCAGCGGCTGGGAAGACGCGCAGGAGGCCTGCGCTGAACTCGCCGCGCAGGCGCTGTCCGGAAAGGCCCGCAAATGAGCGCGCCCGCTGCCGCCCCGCACGTGCCGGTCCTGCTCGATGAAGTCATTGCTGCGCTCGCTCCCGCCCCCGGAACGGTGATTGTCGACGCCACCTTTGGCGCGGGCGGCTATACCCGCGCTTTGCTTGATGCCGGGGCCATGGTCCACGCGTTTGACCGCGACCCTGATGCAATCCGCGCCGGCCGCGAATGGGCCGAGACGCGCGAAAGCCCGCCCCGGCTGGTGCTCCACCCACGGCGCTTTTCCGAAATGGTCGCAGCCTTGGCCGAGGCTGGCGTGGCGCAGGTCGATGGCCTGGTGATGGATATTGGCGTCTCATCCATGCAGCTCGATCAGGCGGAGCGCGGCTTTGCGTTTTCGATGGACGGTCCGCTCGATATGCGGATGGCTCAGGAGGGGGAAAGCGCTGCCGATTTCCTCAACAGCGCCGCCGAAGAAGCGATTGCCGATGTGCTGTTTCAGTACGGCGAAGAACGCCAGTCGCGCCGGGTTGCCCGCGCGATTGTCGCGGCGCGCCCGCTGGAAACCACCAGTCAATTGGCCCACGTTATCCGCAAGGCGCTCGGCCACCGGCCCGGCGCGCCCAAGGATCCCGCGACCCGCAGCTTTCAGGCAATCCGGATTCACGTGAACGCCGAACTGGACGAGCTTAACGCTGGACTGACGGCAGCAGAGACGCTGCTGGCGCCGGGCGGGCGGTTGGCGGTGGTCAGCTTTCACAGTCTAGAAGACCGGATCGTTAAACAGTTTCTGCGCGATGCCAGCGGCGCGGTGGCCAATACCTCGCGCCATATCCCCGCTGCACCCCCGGCCTTTGCCCCGACCTTTGCTGACCTCGGCAAGGCGCAGCGTGCGGGCGAAGCAGAACTGGCCCGCAACCCGCGTTCGCGCTCTGCCACGTTGCGCGCCGCAACCCGCACTATCGCGCCAGCCCGCGCTGCAGCCAACTTTGGGAGGGCAGCATGAACCTGACCCGTGACCGGATGCGCTCGATCGGCTGGGCCGCCGTGCTGCTGACCTGTTTTACTTTCACCGTGATCCTGACTTTCAAAGTCAACGCGGTGAAAAGCCAGGTCCGGCTGACCGAGCGGCAGATCCTGTCGGTCAAGCAGGACAAGCTGCTGCTTGAAACCGAATTTGAAACCCGCGCCAATCAGCAGCAGCTGCGCAGCCTCAATCAGGTCGAATTTGGTTATCAGGCCCCTGCTGCCGGACAGTATCTGGAAGGCGAGCGCCAGCTGGCCGATCTGGGCAAAGCGCGCGGCGCCGATGCGCCCAGCCCGATCCGGGTGGCCAAGGCCGATGCGCCGAGCGGTCCTGCCGCAACCATGCCCGAAATGGTCAACCCGCTGACCGGCAAGGCGATGGCCGCTGAGCCAAAGCCGCAAGGCAATCGCAGGCCGACCACCGACGCCACGTTGAGCGACCGGCTGAGCAAGGTTGATAGCCGCGAGGTGCGCACGCCATGACCACGATTGCCGTCTCCACGACGCTATCCTCTGGCCGCGGTGCGCTGGTCAATACACGCCAGCGTAGCTTGCTGATGGCCAAATGGCGCGTGCTGTGGGTGGTGCTGGGCTTTGCGGCGATTGCGGCCCTCGCGCTGACCCGGATTGCCTATCTCGGCCTGTTTGAGCCCGCGCCCAGCCGCCAGTCCTATGGCACCAGCTTGCTGCCCGAACGCGGCGATATCGCTGACCGCCACGGGGTGCCACTGGCCCGCGCGTTTCCGGCCTATTCGTTGTGGTACAACCCCGAAGCCCTGGGAAAAGATGGCCCGCCGCTGGTCCGCCGCCCACGCGAAGTGGCCGAGGCTCTGGTGCGGATTTTCCCCGATCTGGAAGTGAACGCCCTGACCGCCCGGCTTGCTGAAGGGCGCCCCGGCTATCTACGCCGCCGGATTCTGCCCGAAGACGCCAACCGGATCCACGCGCTGGGCGAACCGGCGCTGGAATTCCCGCGTGAGACCGAGCGGTTCTATCCGCAGGGCTCAATGGCCGCGCACATTTTGGGCTTTGTCGGCGCTGATGGCCACGGCCACGTCGGGATGGAGCAGGTCCTCGATGGCCGCCTGACCGACCCGGCCCAGCGCGGCGCCCCGGCGTTGCTTTCGATCGACACCCGCGTTCAGGGTGCGTTGGAGGATGAACTACTGCGCGGCATGACCGATTCCAATGCCAAGGGTGCCGCCGGGATCGTGCTCGATGTCGATACCGGCGAAGTTATGGCGCTGGCCTCCTTGCCATCGTTCAACCCCAACCTGATCGACCGGGCGGGCGAAGGCTTTATCTTCAACCGCGTGACCAATCAGGTTTACGAACTGGGATCAACCTTCAAGCCGATCACGATTGCCGCAGCGATTGATGCAGGCGTGGTGACCGATCTGTCGAAGCGCTATCAATCGAACCGGGCGATCTCGATTGGCGGGTTTGAACTGAACGACAGCCACGCACTGGGCGCTTCGCTCAATGTGCCCGAGGCGCTGATCCATTCGTCCAACATCGTCACTGCGCAGATTGCCGATCAGATCGGCGGCGAGCGGCTGAACGCGACCATGCGCGCGCTCGGCATGGACCAGCGCGCCCAGATCGAACTGCCCGCGCGCGGCTTTCCGATCTGGCCAAAGGGCAAATGGTCGCGGATCACGACCATGACGGTTTCCTATGGCCACGGGATCGCGGTTACCCCGCTGCATCTCGCCAGTGCCTATGGCGCTTTGGTCAACGGCGGGATCTGGCGCCCGGCGACCTTGCTCAAGGTTGAGCCAGGGCAGGCCGCAACCGGGGTGCGGGTATTCAAGGCCAGCACGTCGGCCCGGATGCGCCAGCTGCTGCGGCTGATTGTTGAACTGGGCACCGGCAAAAAGGCCAACGCGCTGGGCTACCGAGTCGGCGGAAAAACCGGTTCGGCTGATAAGCCCAGTGCGGGCGGCTACCGTGAAACCAGCCTGGTGGCGACCTTTGCCGCCGCCTTTCCAATGGATCATCCCCGCTATGTGGTGATCATCATGCTGGATGAACCGCAGGGCACCGTTGCCACTTCGGGCCAGCGCACCGCCGCGTGGAACGCCGCGCCGGTTGTCGGGCGGCTGGTCCCCCGGATTGGTCCGCTGCTGGGGATCATGCCCGATGATACCCGCGATGTGGATATCACCGACCTTGCGCCGCTGGTTGGCAAAGGCAAAAGCGAATGAAGCTGGGGGCGCTGGCCGCGCAGGCGGGAATTGCGCTGGCCGGACCGGGCGAGGCACAGGTAACCGGGTTTGCCATCGACAACCGCAAGGTCGCCCCTGGCTCCGTGTTCGGCGCGTTTCAGGGCGCGGTTGTCAATGGTGAGGACTTTATCCCCGCTGCGATTGCCGCTGGAGCCGTCGCCGTCGTCGCCCGGCCCGAAGCGACGGTTTCAGGCGCGTTGCATATCGCCGCTGACCAACCTCGGCAGACTTTTGCGCAGTTGGCGGCGTGCTTTTTTGCACCGGTGCCCGAAACGGTGGTCGCAATCACCGGCACCAACGGCAAGACTTCGTGCGTCGAAATGACCCGGCAGATCTGGCGGATGGCCGGTCACCGCGCCGCTTCAATCGGGACGCTGGGCGTGACCACGGCGGACGAGAGTGTTTCGACCGGGCTGACCACGCCTGATATCGTCACCTTCCTCGCCAATATGAGCGGGCTGGCGCGCGAGGGGATCAGCCACGTCGCGTTTGAGGCGAGCAGCCACGGTCTGTCGCAATACCGCAGCGAAGGGCCACGTGTGTTGGCCGGAGCCTTCACCAACCTCAGCCGCGATCACCTCGATTACCACAATGACATGGACGACTATTTCGCGGCCAAGATGCGGCTGTTTGACGAAGTGGTCGATCCCGCTGGCGCCGCTGTCGTGTGGATGGACGACGAATGGACCGCGCGCGCCGTGGCCCATGTTACGCGCCGAGGGTTGCGGCTGCTGGGCGTGGGGGAGCAGGCCGATGCGCAGGGCATTCGGCTGATCGCGCGTACTCCAGGTCAACTGGGCCAGATGCTCGAAATCGAATTTGCCGGGCAAGTCCGCAAACTGAACTTGCCGCTGATCGGGGCCAATCAGGCCGCCAACGCGCTGGTTTCGGCGGGGCTGGTGCTGGCCACTGGCGGCGATCCGGTGCAGGTATTTGACGCGCTCGCCCGGCTGCAGCCGGTGCGCGGACGGCTCGAGCGCGCAGGCATCACCCGCGCTGGGGCGCCGGTCTATATCGACTATGCCCACACCCCGGATGCGCTGGAGGCGGCGATTGCTGCGTTGCGCCCGCATTGTAGCGGCAAACTGATCGTGGTGTTCGGCGCGGGCGGGGACCGTGATCCGGGCAAGCGCGCGCCGATGGGCGCTGTGGTGGCGGAGCAGGCCGATATCGGCATTGTCACCGATGATAATCCGCGCGGGGAAGATCCCGCCATGATCCGCGCGCAAGTGCTGGCGGGCGGCCCCGGCCTGACCGAGATCGGTGACCGCCGCGCTGCGATCGCCGCCGCGATCGCGCAGGCAGGTCCCGCCGATATCGTGATGGTGGCCGGCAAGGGCCACGAGCAAGGCCAGATTATCGGGTCCGGCGACACTTGCCGGGTTCTGCCGTTTGATGATGTAACCGTTGCCAGGGAGTGCGCCGCATGAATGCCGTTGCCAAGATTATGGCCTGGCCCGCCGACCCGTCAGACCTTCTCGAACTGGCGCTGTGGGATGCGGTTGCCATCGCCCGCGCCACCGGCGGCGTCGCGATGGGCGAATTTCAAGTCTCGGGGGTCGAGATTGACAGCCGCGATGTGCAGCCCGGCGATCTGTTCTTTGCGCTGAAGGGCGAAGCGATGGACGGGCACAAGTTCGTCGAAATGGCCTTTGCCCGGGGCGCTGCCGCTGTGGTGGTTGATCGCCCGGTCGATGGCCCGCACGTGCTGGTGAACGACACCAACGCCGCGCTGATCAAGCTGGCCAAAGCTGCACGGCTGCGCGCCGATGCGGTGATCATTGGGGTCACGGGTTCGGTCGGAAAAACTGGCGTCAAAGAGGCGATTTTCGCCGCGCTTGACCGGTCAAGCCGGGGCGCGGCGCACCGCTCGGTCAAAAGCTATAACAACCATGTCGGCGTGCCGCTCAGCCTGTCGCGGATGGCCGCGCGCAGCAAATTTGGCGTGTTCGAAATGGGCATGAACCATGCGGGAGAGATTTCCGCGCTGACCGCGCAGGTCCGCCCGCACGTCGCCGTAATCACCACAATCGCCCCGGCGCATATCGAAATGCTCGGCAGTGAAGAGGCGATTGCCGATGCCAAGGCCGAAATCTTTGAAGGGCTGGAGCCCGGCGGCACGGCAATTGTCCCCGCAGACAGCCCTCACTATGCCCGGATCAAGGCGGCAGCGGATCAGCTAGGCGTCGCCACGATCAGCTTTGGCCGCGCGGCTGGCGCCGATGTCCGGCTGCTCGATGCCGTGCCTGCGCCGGGCGGCGGATCGCTGGTCACCGCCGATCTGGGGGACCGCAAGGTCTGCTATACCGTGGCCGAACCGGGCGAACACTGGATTGCCAACTCGCTGGCCGTGATGGCCGCCGTGCGCGCTGCGGGCGGCGATCTAGGCGCAGCTGGTCTGGCGCTGGCTGAGATGGAGGGCCTGAAGGGGCGAGGTCAGCGGATCACGCTGGCGGTCCGCGGCGGCGATGGTTCGGGCCGGGCGCTGCTGATCGACGAGAGCTATAATGCCAATCCGGCCTCGATGCGGGCCACATTGGCGCAATTGGGTGTGACCCATGCCAAGCGCCGGATCGCCGTGCTGGGTGCGATGAAGGAACTGGGCGAACATGGCCCGGCCTATCACGCCGCACTGGCGCAGCCGATTGCCGCATCGGGTGCTGACTTCGTCGTGCTGGTCGGCGACGAGATGCAGGCTTTGGCCGACGAAATGGGGAAAGACGCCGCCAGCGCGCTTGGCAACAGCACCCGCTTCGCCCATTGCGGGACTGCGGCTGAAGCGCTCAAAGCGCTCGGTGCATATGGCCTGACCGGCGGCGATGCCGTGCTGGTCAAAGGGTCGAACTCGGTCGGGCTGGGGGCTGTTGTCGCCGCGCTCGCGCAGCATAAGGAATAAGGCAGGGCTATGCTCTACCTGATCGCGCAATATTTTGGGTTTGAGGGGGTATCCAACCTCATCCGCTATCAGACCTTCCGTGCGGGCGCCGCGCTGATGACTGCGCTGGTGCTCGGGCTGATCATCGGGCCGCGGTTCATCGCGATGCTGCGGGTCCGACAGGGCAAAGGCCAGCCAATCCGCGAAGATGGCCCGCAAAGTCACTTCGCCAAGCGCGGCACGCCGACAATGGGCGGGTTGTTGATCCTGATCTCGCTGCTGGTTTCGATGCTGCTGTGGATGGACCTGACCAGCCCGCTGGTCTGGGCCTGCCTGGCGGTCACGATCGGGTTCGGCGCGATTGGTTTCATGGACGATTACGACAAGGTCAAGAAAAGCTCGCACGCCGGGGTTCCGGGGCGGGTCCGGCTGGCGGCAGAGTTCGTGGTCGCCGGGATCGCTTCGTGGATCATGGTCAGCCAGATCGACACAAATCTGTATGTTCCGTTCCTGTCAGACCGTTACATTCCGCTGGGCGGGTTCTACTACATCTTTGCCGCTTTCGTGATTGTCGGCGCGGGCAATGCGGTCAACCTGACCGATGGGCTCGATGGCCTCGCGACGATGCCGGTGATCATTGCGGCGGGCACCTTTGCGATCATCGCCTATCTGGCTGGGCGCGCCGACTTTTCCGCCTACCTTGGCATTCCGCACGTGCCGCGTGCCGGGGAACTGGCGATCCTGTGCGCCGGGATCATGGGGGCTGGGCTGGCATTTCTGTGGTTCAACGCGCCGCCGGCGGCGGTGTTCATGGGCGATACCGGCAGTCTGGCATTGGGCGGCGCGCTCGGCGCGATTGCAGTCGCCTCGCACCACGAGATCGTGCTGGCGATAGTCGGTGGGTTGTTTGTGGCAGAGGCGCTGTCGGTGATCATCCAGGTTGTGGTCTATAAACGCACCGGCAAACGGGTGTTCAAAATGGCCCCGATCCACCACCATTTCGAACAATTGGGCTGGCAGGAATCGACCGTGGTGATCCGGTTCTGGATCGTCTCGATTGTGCTGGCCTTGATCGGACTGTCGACGCTGAAGCTGCGATGATCACTACCCCCGCCTTTGCCGGCCAGCGCTATGCCGTCCTCGGGCTTGCCCGCTCAGGGATGTCGGCTGTCGAAAGCTTGCTGGCGGGCGGGGCGCAGGTGACCGCATGGGACAACCGCGAAGAACCGCGCCGCGCGCTTGAAGGCCGGGTCGATCTGGCCGATCCCATGGGCATCGACCTAACCGGGTTTGCCGGCGTTGTCGTCTCCCCCGGTGTGCCGCTCAACCAGCATCCGATTGCCGCCCATGCCGCCAGTTTTGGCGTGCCGGTGATCGGCGATATCGAACTGTTTGCAATTGCCCGGCCCAATCTGCCCGCGCACCGGGTGGTCGGGATCACCGGGACCAACGGCAAAAGCACCACCACCGCGCTGCTCCACCACATCCTGCAATCGGCCGCGCTGCCGACCCGGATGGGTGGGAACATTGGCCTGCCAATCCTGTCGGCCAATCCTCTCGACGCGGGCGGAGTCTATGTGCTCGAACTGTCGAGCTATCAGCTTGATCTGACTCACAGCCTGCAATGCGAAGTTGCGGCGTTGCTCAATGTCACCCCCGATCACCTTGATCGCTATGACGGGTTCACCGGCTACGCTGCGTCAAAGGCCCGGCTGTTTGCGATGCAGCGGGCCGATCAGTTTGCGGTGTTCGGCACGGGCGATGCCAAGACCCAGTCGGTTGCCGCGCGCGAAGGGCAATTGCGCGAAGCGTG
>JANMHL010000462.1:0-4285 GCA_031375125.1 Novosphingobium sp.
CGCAGATGGTGACAAGCTGCGCGAAGAGTGCGGCATTTTTGGCGTGATCGGCAGCAAAGAAGCCGCCGGGATGACCGCGCTGGGCCTCCACGCCTTGCAGCACCGCGGCCAGGAAGCGGTCGGCATCGTCAGCTATGACGGCAAGGAATTCTTCGCCCGCCGCGGCCTTGGCCATGTGGCGCAAGTTTTCAACGACGCGACGATCCTGTCCGAACTGCCCGGTGATATGGCCAGCGGCCACGTCCGCTATTCGACCACTGGCGGCCAAGGCCTGCGCAATGTCCAGCCGCTCCACGCTGATCTTGCGCGCGGCGGGTTCACCATCGCGCACAATGGCAACATTTCCAACGCGATGACGCTGAAACACGAACTGGTTGAGCGCGGCTCGATCTTTCAGTCGAGCTCGGACACCGAAGTGATCATCCATCTGATCGCGACCAGCCGCTATGCCAAGCTGCTTGACCGGTTTGTCGATGCACTACGGATGGTTGAGGGTGCCTATTCGCTGGTCTGCATGACCCCCAAGCGGATGATCGCCTGCCGCGACCCGCTCGGTATTCGCCCCTTGGTTATGGGCAAGATCGGCGATGCCACGGTGTTTGCCAGCGAGAGCGTCGCGCTGGACGTGGTTGGCGCCGAATTCGTCCGCGAAGTTGAGCCCGGCGAGATCATCGAAGTGCGCGCCGATGGGCGGATGACCAGCCACCGCCCATTCGGCAAAGTATCCCCGCGCCCGTGCATTTTTGAGCACGTCTATTTCAGCCGTCCCGATTCGGTGATGGGCGGTCATTCCGTCTATGAAGTGCGCAAACGGATCGGGATTGAACTGGCCAAGGAAGCGCCGGTCGAGGCCGATCTGGTGATCCCGGTGCCCGATAGTGGCGTGCCCGCAGCAATCGGCTATGCCCAGCAGAGCGGCATTCCGTTTGAGCTGGGGATCATCCGTTCGCACTATGTCGGGCGGACTTTTATTCAGCCATCAGACGGCGCCCGCCATGCCGATGTGAAGCGCAAACACAACGCCAACCGGGCATTGGTGGAAGGCAAGCGGATCGTGCTGATCGACGATTCGATCGTGCGCGGCACCACCAGCATGAAGATCGTCCAGATGATGCGCGATGCGGGCGCGGCCGAAGTGCATATGCGCGTCGCCAGCCCGCCGACGATGCATTCGTGCTATTACGGCGTCGACACGCCCGAACGCAGCAAGCTGCTGGCCGCGCGGATGGACATTCAGGAGATGACCAAGTTCATCGTCGCTGACAGCCTGTCGTTCGTCTCGATCAACGGCCTGTACCGCGCGGTCGGCGAAGCCAGCCGCAACGCCGCCTGTCCGCAGCACTGCGATGCCTGCTTCAGCGGCGAATATCCCACCAGTCTGACCGACCTGGCCGAGCGTGAAGCGGTGGCCGATCAACTCCCGCTGCAGGTCGCGTGACGGGGCTGAACGGACAAGTCGCACTGGTTACCGGCGCCAGCCGCGGAATTGGCGCGGCCATTGCTGAAGTGCTGGCCGCCGCCGGGGCCCACGTGGTGCTGACCGGGCGCGATGGCAAAGCGCTCGAAGTGGTAGAACAGCGAATCTTCGACGCGGGCGGAAATGCCACCATCGCCCCGGTTGATCTGGCCGATGCCGATGGCATTGCCCGGCTCGCCGCCGCCATCGCCGAACGCTGGCAGCAGCTCGACATTCTGGTTCACAGCGCCGCGATCTTGCCCGAACTGACCGCAGTGAAGGATATCGACCAGACGCAGTTTTCCAAAGCGTTGACGGTCAATGTTTTGGCGACCCAGGCGTTGATCGCGCAGTTCGATCCGCTGCTGCGGGCCAGCCCCGATCCCCGGCTGATCTATCTGACCACCAGCGTCGCCGATGCGCCGCGGGCCTTTTGGGGGGGCTATGCCGCCAGCAAGGCCGCCGCCGCCGCGCTGATCGAATGCTATGCGCAGGAAACCCGCAATATCAGCAAGCTGCGGGTCGCAATCGTCGATCCCGGCGCGACCCGTACTGCGATGCGGGCCAAAGCCTATCCGGGTGAAGATCCGGCCAGCGTCAAGCTTCCTTCGGTGGTGGCTGAACGGGTGCTGTCACTGCTTGGTGAACAGTTTGCCAGCCCACACCGCGAACGGGTTAACCAGTCCTCGTAAAGCGCCGGAAACCGCGCTGCGCCATACAGTGCAAAGCTTGACCGGAAAGGAACCGGCAAGACTGGCACAAGAGGGCACAATATCATGGGCGAAAATCTGCTCATTCAGCGCGATTCCTACTTCTCTGCGGCGCAAGAAGATCGCAGCGCGCCGCGCACCCGGATTTCGATTCCCGCCACGCTGCGGATGTCGGGCGGGCGCGGCTTTCAGACCGTGGTCCACGATCTGTCGCTCAGCGGCTTTTGCGCAGCGGCGGTCAACCGGATCCATCCCGGCACCGTCTGCTGGCTGACCCTGCCGGGGATCGAAGCGCTGCAAGGCGAGGTGATCTGGTGGGACAATAGCCTGAGCGGCTGCGCGTTCGACAAGCTGCTCAGCCCGATCGTGCATGACAATATTCTGACCCGCTGGCGCGCTGACGCGCCGTTCCGCCCCTTGGCCTGACCGGGTTACCCAGACTTCTGCCCGGGCACCGGGGTCCCCTCCCCGTGCCGCTTCCCCCCAGATGCACGGCCAAACCGTGCCCGGGCAGGGGGCAACTTAGGCTGGTTTGACCAGCGTCACCTGCCGCACGTCGATCCCGCCGCCGCGGAATCCGCCTTCGCAATAGAGCAGGTAAAACCGCCAGAGCCGCACGAACCGGGCATCGAACCCGGCTGGCAGACGCCCCGCATCCACCGCCGCATCGAACCGTTCACGCCACAGCCGCAGCGTTTCGGCATAGTCGGTCCCGAAACTCTCCGGATCGCACCATTCCAGCCCTCGTTCCGCCGCCAGCCGCCGGAACGCGGCCTCGCTGACCAGCATCCCGCCGGGAAAGACATAAGTCTGGATGAAATCGGCGCTGGCGGCATAGGCGCTGAACAGGTCGTCGCGGATGACGATGTACTGGATCGCCGCGCGGCCGCCAGGTTTCAGGTTGCGGGTCAGGCAATCGAAGAAATCAGGCCAATAGCGCTGCCCGACCGCTTCAACCATTTCGGCGCTGACGATCGCATCGAACTGCCCGGTGACATCGCGGTAATCCTGATTGCGAAAGTCGATTGCGGCATCGCGGCGGGCCCTGGCCCAATCGAGTTGCTGGTCTGATAGGCTGATCGCGGTGACCGCCGCGCCGCCTTCATGAAGCCGTTGCGCCAAGGCGCCCCAGCCGCAGCCGATCTCCAGCACGCTGGCCGCGCCTGCCACCCGGCCCGCGATCGTCGCCAACTTGTGTTGCTGCGCGGCGGCAAGGTCTGCCGCGCCAGCGGCAAACCGCGCGCTGGAATAGACCATGTCGGGATCGAGCCAGGCGGCGTAGAAATCGTTGCCCAGATCATAGTGCGCGTGGATGTTGCGGCGCGACCCGCTGCGGCTGTTCCGGCGCAGCAGGTGCAGCAACCGGCCGAGCCAGCGCCACGGGCCATGCGCCCGTGCTGTGCCGCCGAGCGGGGCGGAGTTGGCGACAAACAGCGCGAACAGCGCGGCGGGATCGGGGCTGGACCAGTCGCCCGCATCCCAGCCCTGATAGACCCCGACCGACCCCGCCGTGGCCATCCGCAACAACCCGCGCCAACGGTGCAAGTGGACCTGCGCTTCGAACCCGGGCGCATGGCCACCCAGCGTCCGGCGGCTGCCATCGGGCAGCACGGCGTGGAGTGTTCCGGCGGCCAGCCCGGCATTGATCCGCTCAACTAGCGCCTCACCCCGCCCGGCCCAAAGCCGCGCCAGCCACGACGGCCCGCTGCGCATCGCGCGCGCGCCATCCAGCAGGTCTTGTCCGCGATCATTGGGGGTGCTGGCCATCGGCGCAGTTATGGACTGGCGCGCCGAACAGGGCAATTGCTGGGGCCTCAGCGACGGTGGAGCAAGTTCTCCAGAACCTGTTCATTCAGCGGCCGGATAAATTCGCAGCCGAACTCAAATTCCTCAACCCAGACGACCCGTGCCTCGATCGATTCCATGCCCTGCAGCTTGATAAAAAAGCGGTCATCCTCATGCACCAGAAAGACCCCGGAAACGCGCGCACCGAATTTGGAGATGTCGCTCAGGCGCACGTTGGCCCGGCGGGTGCCACTGCGAAATTGTACGTCGGCGGCATAGCTCAGCCGTTCGCTGCGCCTGCCGCCGGTATTCCGAAATAGAGGTTCACTTGCCA
>JANMHL010000005.1:0-5574 GCA_031375125.1 Novosphingobium sp.
TCAAGGATGTGGATGCCGTTGCGGGCGCCGAAGATATACGGCTTCATCCGCGGGTTCCAGCGGTGGGTCTGGTGGCCGAAGTGAGCGCCGGCCTCGATCAATTGCTGCATGGTGACGACGGGAGCCGCCATAAGATAATTCCTTCCGGTTTAACCTCTGGGAAGCTGGAACCGTGCGGAAAACTACCGCTGCGGCACCGGGATGTGGTGCTTCCCATGTGGATTTGCCTGCGGATCAGCGGAATGCCGAACCTGCGGGCTGGCGCGCCCTTAACCGGGGTGCGGCGGGAAATCCAGTGGAAATTCCATTGCCGCCAGATTCGATCACGACGCGCGATGCATTTTTCCTGCTTGACACGTTGGAACAAATCATGAACACAGAGATCAAGCGGAACAATGTGAGAACTTTCTAGTTCATCCACAATCTATCCACAAGCCTGTACACAGGCCGGGAAAAGGAATTTGCGATGTTTACGGTTGAACTTACGCTGCTGATGGCCTGCTCCGCGCTGCTCGCGCTGGGATCGCTGGTCCATTCGGTACGATCCGCCCTGCCACAGGTTGCAGCGCTGCGTCAGGCGCTGCGTGATTGCCCTGAAACGCTGGAAATGCGCTTCACGACCCGCGAACTGGTTGTCCAGTACAACGATGGCAAAGTGGTTCCGCTGCGTCCGCGTGCGGCAATCAACCGGCCAGTTCGTCTGACCGGGCGCGCTGCCGCTTGACCTTGGCGTAACTGATTATCCCAAACGGCAACAGCGCCAGATAGACCGCGCAGATTCCGATCAGGGTCCACCATGGTTCAGTAATCATCGCAGCGCCGACCAAGCCGAACAGTGCAATCACTTCCAGCCGCAAAGCCCGCCGGGGCCGCAATTTGCCCCAGCTGATTGTCGCGACGTTTGAAATCATCAGAAACGCCATCGCGACCAGCCAGACGCTGACCAGCCGGGGATCGCGGAACAGTTCGTTGTCCGATACAGTCCACAGATACAGCGGCATGAACACCAGTCCGGCCCCGACCGGCGCAGGCACCCCGGTAAAGAACCCGGCGGTTTTGCGCGGCTCATCTGGCAGATCAATCTGAGCGTTGAACCGCGCCAGCCGCAGCGCGCAGGCAATCGCATAGGCCAAGGCCGCAAACCAACCAACGCGCGGCAGATCATCCAACGACCACATGAACAGGATCAAGGCCGGGGCTACCCCGAACGACACGTTGTCAGCCAGACTGTCCAGTTCTGCCCCGAACCGCGACTGGGCGTTCAGCAGCCGCGCGATCCGGCCATCGATCCCGTCGAGCATCCCGGCCAGCACCACCGCCAGCACCGCCTTGTCGAAATCCCCGGTGATCGCAAACCGAATGCCGGTCAGCCCGGCACACAGCGCGGCGGCGGTAATTGCATTGGGCACCATCGCGCGCAGCGTCAGCCCACCGGTGCGGGGGCTCTCAGCGCTCACTGGCGAGCACCCTCGATCAGCATGGCGCTGCCGACTTCGGCCAGCACCGTTTCACCAGCGATTGTCGTTTGTCCGATCAGCACCTTGGGTTCGGTGCCAGCTGGCAGATAGACATCGACCCGGCTGCCAAACCGGATCAACCCGACCCGCTGACCAGCCGCCAGCATATCGCCCGGCTTGACGAACGGCACGATCCGCCGCGCGATCAATCCGGCGATCTGGGTAAAGCCAATCGACAGGCCATCACCGCGATCGATCAGGATGTGCTGGCGCTCGTTCTCTTCGCTCGCCTTATCAAGATCGGCGTTCATGAACCGGCCGGGGATATAGACCACCCGGCGGACCGTGCCGCCAATCGGCGCGCGGTTGATGTGGACATCGAACACCGACATGAAGATCGAAATCCGGGTAACCGGACCAGCCTTCAGCCCGGGCGCGCCGGTGCCATCATCCTGCACCAGTTCGCGCGGCGGCTCCATCTGCTTGATCAGCGTAATCAGGCCATCGGCGGGGGCGACGATCAGATTGTCACCCTGCGGCGTGACCCGCTTGGGATCGCGGAAGAATGCCAGAATGCCCAAGACCAGCGCGCCGAGCGGCCAGGCCACCGTCTCCCAGGCGAAAAAGGCAAAGCCGGCGCTCACCGCGGCGGCAATCAGCGCGAATACGCGGCCTTCGGGATGGATGCTGGGCCAACCCCAGGCCGCTTCACCGCGTCCGCGGTTGTCGAGAATATCTCCGGGCATCAGGCGGCCTTCCGAATGAACACGGTGCCAGCGGAATAGCCGGCCCCGAAAGAGCAGATCACGCCGGTATCCCCGGCAACAAGGTCTGCGTTATTAAGATGAAATGCGATGATCGACCCGGCGCTGGAGGTATTGCCATAGGTGTCGAGCACGGTCGGGCTCTCATCCTCGCTCGCCTCATGCCCCAGCACGCGCTGGGCAATCAGCCGGTTCATCCCCTGATTGGCCTGATGCAGCCACAGCCGCCGCAGCGCCGCTGGTTCGATCCCCAGCCGCGCGGCTTCTTCCAAAATCATCGCGGCGACCATTGGCACCACTTCCTTGAACACCTTGCGGCCCTCCTGAACAAACAGCTTGTCCGGCGCGCCAACCGTTTCAGGCGTGGCATTGTTGAGGAACCCGAAATTGTTGCGGATGTTGTTGGAGAATACCGTCTTCAGCCGGGTGCCAACGATGTTCCAATGCTGCGCCGGGGCCATGTCGACCGCCTCGACCAGCACCGCTGTCGCCACGTCGCCAAAAATAAAATGACTGTCGCGATTGCGCATATTGTTGTGGCCGGTGCAGATTTCCGGGCTGACCACCAACACCGAGCGGGCATTGCCCGACCGAATAAAATCAGCCGCTGTCTGGATTCCGAAAGTAGCCGACGAGCAGGCGACATTCATGTCAAACCCAAACCCGTCGATCCCCAGTGCGTTCTGAATTTCGACCGCCATCGCCGGGTAAGGCCGCTGCATGTTCGATGCAGCGCACAGCACCGCGTCAACATCCTTGGCATCGCGCCCAGCCCGGTTCAGCGCGTCTTGCGCGGCCTTCACACCCATTTCGCCCAGCACCGAAATCTGATCATCTGGTCGTTCGGCCCAGCGCGGGAACATGACATCAGGATCGAGCAGCGCGGCCTTGCTCATCACATAGCGCGCTTTGATCCCGCTCGCCTTTTCGATGAATTCGGCGGAACTGGGGGTTAGTTCAGCCACAGTCCCCGCCGCGATTTCGTCGGCATGGGCGGCGTTGAACCGCTCGACATAGCTGTTGAAGCTTTCCACCAGCTCAGCATTGCTGATCGATTCAGGCGGGGTGTAGAGGCCGGTGGCCGATATAACAGGGACGATTTCGCTCATGGCGCGAAGTCCTAGTGCCAGCAAAGCGGCACGACAAGAACAATGGGCCATTGACAGCGCAGCGCTCCTTCTCCAAGAGCGCGCTTCTCGGCCGGACGGCTCCCTTGGGGGCCAGAATTTCCGGGGCTTCCCGGCACCGGCTAACTGGTGTGGACAGGTGGCCGAGTGGTTAATGGCAGCAGACTGTAAATCTGCCCGCGAGAGCGTACGCTGGTTCGAATCCAGCCCTGTCCACCACCAGCCCCCTCTCAACGGAATCTTGCCAGCAGGCTTGACCGCTGGCAGGGAGCCGTGATGCAAAAGAACCCCAAATCATGACCCGCCCCGAAACCGGTAAAAAAGACAAGCCCCTGCGCGGACGTGCGGGGCGGATGAGGGGTGGCCGCGGCTCTGGCCGGGCCAGCACCGGCGCTGTCCGGCTGTGGGGCCGCCACGCGGTTGAGGCCGCGCTCAGCAACCCCGAACGGACCCACCGCAAATTGTGGGCCACGCAGGAAGGCGTCGCCAGTCTCAATGGCGAACTGCCGGTCAATTTCCCGGTTGAATATGCCTCGGCAGCCGATCTGGCCCGGCTGGTAGCGCGCGATGCGCCGCATCAGGGCCTGGTGCTGGAATGCAATGCACTGGAAGACGTGTTTCTAGACGAGATCATTGGCGGCGATTCTTCGGGGCCGATCGTGGTGCTCGATCAGGTCACCGATCCGCACAACGTCGGTGCGATCCTGCGTTCGGCTGCCGCATTCGGAGCCGCCGCCATCGTTACGCAAGATCGGCACGCCCCGCCCGAATCAGGCACTGTCGCCAAAAGCGCCTCGGGCGCTCTGGAAATCGTGCCGTGGATCCGGGTGGTCAACCTGGCCCGTGCGCTGGAGGAACTGGCCGAGGCTGGCTATTGGCGGATTGGCCTCGCCGGTGATGGCCCAGCTACCTTGGCCGAAGCCCTGCCAACCGGGCCGGTCGCACTGGTGCTGGGCGCTGAGGGTGAAGGAATGCGCCACAACATCCGCCAACACTGCGACGCAATCGCCCGCCTGCCAATGAGCGGTGCGATCGAAAGCCTCAACGTTTCCAACGCCGCGGCGGTTGCGCTCTATGCGATGGCGACCCGCGAAAGGGAATGAGCGATGACCATGCCGCTTTCGCCAACACCACCAACGAGGGGCGCAAAGTTGGCCCGATGGCGCTGATCGGGCCTGGGAAGTAACACTGCCGATTGCAGTGCGGGAGCGCTGGCGCTAGGCGTTGGCCCATGTCCGAAGCCGTCTCCCCCCTCGCCCGCCCGTTCCCCGCGATGCTGCCCATTGGCGGGGTCACGCTGCGCATTGCGCGCGCCGGGTACAAGGATTGGGCCAAGGGACAAGAACGCTGCGATCTGACTTATGTTGAGCTGGCAGAGGGCACGGCGGTGGCCGGGGTGTTTACCCGCAATGTCTGTTGTTCATCCGAGGTTGAACTGGGACGAGAAGCCATCAAGCAAGGTCGCGCCCGGGCGCTGGTGGTCAACGCCGGGAATTCCAACGCCTTTACCGGCTATCGCGGGCGTGAGG
Source organism: Novosphingobium sp. (assembly GCA_031375125.1). Classification (GTDB taxonomy): domain Bacteria; phylum Pseudomonadota; class Alphaproteobacteria; order Sphingomonadales; family Sphingomonadaceae; genus Novosphingobium. Next base: position 4,878 of record JANMHL010000005.1, read on the forward strand.
CAGTTGAGGCGATCATGGCGCAGGTTGCGGCGCACCTTGGCTGCCCAGCGGAGCAGGTGTTCGTCAGCTCCACCGGCGTCATCGGCGTGCCATTGCCCAAGGACAAGGCCAAGGCCGGGATCGAAGCAGCCTTGCTGGCCGCGCCCTGCGATTGGGAAGAGGCCACCAACACCATCGGCACCACCGATACTTTTGCCAAGGGCGCGGCGGCGCAGGCAGTGGTCCGCGGCAAGACAGTTACCCTCAACGCGATCATCAAGGGCAGCGGAATGATCGCGCCGGATATGGCGACGATGCTGGGCTATATCTTCACCGATTGCGCGATTGATCCGGCGTTGCTGCAGCAATTGCTGAGCGCGGCCAATTCCAGCACGTTCAACTGCATCACCGTCGATAGCGACACCTCGACCAGCGACACTGTGTTGGCCTTTGCCACCGGAGCGGCGGGGAATGCGCCGTTGACCGGGATGGATTCGCCCGGCGCAGATGCCTTTGCCGCCGCGCTGCACGATGTTTGCCAGCAACTCGCGCAACTGGTGGTTCGCGATGGCGAAGGCGCGCAAAAATTCATTGCGGTTCGCGTAACCGGCGCGGTCAGCGATGACAGTGCCCGCCGGGTCGGCCTGGCCATTGCCAATTCTCCCTTGGTCAAAACCGCCATTGCCGGGGAAGACGCCAACTGGGGCCGCGTCGTGAT
>JANMHL010000033.1:0-5944 GCA_031375125.1 Novosphingobium sp.
GCTAGCGAATTTCCCGATTTGAAGACCTTGGCCCGAACTCGCTTGGCTGCGGGAACAAGGCTATTGCCCGCAGCCTTGGCCCCGGTAAGGTCAAATTGATGCCGCGCGTCGCGGACGATGTTTGAATCGGGCTTGTTCATCGCCATCTCCGTATATACGTCATGTATATACATTTTGCAGGAGCCGTCAATTGCGCAAACCAGCCCTTGCCTCCATTTTGGCGCTATCCCTCACCGCCCCCGCGCTCGCCGAAGAAATCGGCGAGTGCCGGTTTGACCGCGACTTACTGACTTTCGCCGGATCGCCGCTGGAACAGGCGACCTGCCTGCTGCGCAAGGTTGATTTGGGGGCGGTGCGCAAGCCGCAGCCGCTCCCGCCGGTGATCGTCCGCCTGATGCGCGAAGGCGGCGCGCCCTCTGTGGCACAAAAGGAAGCGGCGATAGCCGCGTTCCCGCAGCCTTACCGCGCCTATGCGATCCAGCACGCCGACGCCGCAGTGTCGCAGACCGAAGAGGGCCTACTGCTGCTCTACTTCGTAATCCACGATACCAGCACGCCGTTCTATGCGAACGATCCTTTCCCCAAACGGCTCAATGCCGACTGGAAGGTCAACGATTTCGCGCCCTATATGGACGAGACATTTGCCAAGGCTCCGGTAGCGCACATCTTCCTCAACCGGGTTGGGCAAATCTGGGCGGGCCACGAATTTGCCGAGCCGTGGCGCGCGACCAAGCTGGAGAGCCGGGTGGTCGGCAGCCGCGCGCGCGGGCGCTTCGTTCATATCGAAACGGTCCAGCCGCGGCGTTTTTTGCCGGGTGCGACCAACCGCGGGCAGACCTATGGGCCAAAACCCGGCTTTACCCGCGAACAATACCGGATGCTGGCCGCGCTCTATGTTTATGTCAGCGCACGGGCCGGGCGCTGGCTGATCCCGGCGCAGCACAACACGGTGGATTCAACCATCCCCGATGCCCACGACGATCCGCAGAATTTTGATTTGCAGGCGTTTGGGCGGGAACTGGAAAAGCTGGTTGGCAAGCCGAAGGGTTAGTCGAACGCCTTCGGATCAGGCTGGGCCGCTTCGCGACGCCGACCGACCAGCAAGGCGACCGGGAAGCCAATGACCAGCGCCAGAGTCAGGCCCGCAACAATCAAAGCAGTCAGCGGAACTAACAGATCACCATCGTAGCCACTGGTTTCAACAAGCGCCATGATAGGCACTGCCATAGGCAAGCCACCAGCGACCAGTGCGGCGATCACGGTGCGCAGGCGCAAGCTCAAAGCGGAAGCGAAATTGGCCAGCGCGTAAGCCATTCCCGCGGCAAGCGCTGCCGGGATGGCGAGGAAGAAGATAAGTGCTGCCAAGCTTGCCATGACCGCAGCTTAACAGCTCAATCCTCGGCTGCAAAGGCTGCGGTTATGACCAGCCGCTCAGCGTCCCACTCGGGCACGGCCTCAGCCCGCATCGGGACCATGAACTTCGTACCGGGCTTGCCCTCTACCGCAGCCCGTTGAATTTCCAGCACATCGCCAGCGCCGAAATTCTCAACCGCGATGCAGGTGCCTAGCGCCGCACCGTCGGTTGAGATCGCGGGCAGACCCAGCAGGTCGGTGTAGTAGTATTCACCCTCTGCCAGCGGCGGCAAGGCATCGCGCGGCACGGTCAGTGCCGTTCCGCGCAGCCGCTCGGCCTGGGTCCGGTCGGTCACTTCGGCAAAGCGGGCAATCGCTCCGCCTTTTCCGTCGTCCTTGAGCTTTTCCAGCGTCAGCGCCCCATTGTTGAAGGCGTGGAATCGCTTGAGCGACCCCACGCCTTCACCAAATAGCTTGAGCCGAACCTCACCGGTCAAGCTGTGCGCACCACTAATGGCGGCCAGCGTAACGGGGCGGGTGTCAGCCAAGGCCTGGCCTTAAGCCTGTTCTTCGCTGGCTTCAGCAGCCGGAGCTTCTTCAGCGGCAGCTTCAGGAGCGGCTTCTTCGGCAGCCGGTGCTTCTTCAGCGGCAACTTCAGCAACAGGTGCTTCAGGAGCGGCTTCTTCAGCAGCAGGCGCTTCTTCAGCGGCAGCTTCAGGAGCAGCTTCAGCAGCAGGCGCTTCTTCAGCCGGGGCAGCTTCTTCAGCGGCAGGGGCTTCGGCGGCAGGGGCTTCGGCAGCAGCGTCTTCAACTGGTGCAGCTTCTTCGGCCGCAGGGGCTTCGACAGCGACTTCTTCAACCACTTCTTCAACCACCGGAGCGGCGGCAGCAATCGCAGCGGCTTCGGCTGCTTCAGCGGCCTTGGTCGCCCTGTCTTCAGCGCGATCCTTGGCCTTCTTGCCGGGCTCAGCCTTGTTGGGGTTGTTGGTGACGGCGCGTTCCTTGATTCCGGCCTTGTCGAGCATCCGAGCGACCCGGTCGGTCGGCTGGGCGCCCACGCCGAGCCAGTACTTCACCCGGTCTTCGATCAGACGGACGCGGTTTTCGTCGTCCTTGGCCAGCAGCGGGTTGTAAGTGCCAACCTGCTCGAGGAACTTGCCATCGCGGGCCGAACGGCTGTTGGCGGCGACAACTTTGTAATACGGGCGCTTCTTGGAGCCGCCACGCGAAAGACGAAGGGAAACAGACATTTGAACTACCTTTCTAACAAATCGGAATAAGAGCTATTTTTTCATCAAGTCATTGAAATTGCCGGGCAGGCCGCCGCCGCCGAGCCCGGGAAGGCCTCCGCCTGCGCCGCCGCCAAGGCCGGGCATGGCCCCACCGAGACCGCCCTTGCCAAACATCTTGGCCAGCCCGCCAAGGCCGCCCATCTTCTTGATCTGCTTCATCGCGCGGCCCATTTCCTGGTGCATCTTGAGCAGTTTGTTGACATCCTGAACCTGCATACCCGCACCCTTGGCGACGCGGATCTTGCGTTTGGCGTTGAGCAGTTCGGGGCGGGTCCGTTCCTTCGGAGTCATCGATCCGATGATTGCATCCATCCGCAGCAGCACCCGGTCATCCATCCCGCTGGAGTCCATCGCCGCCTTGGCTTTCTTCATGCCCGGCATCATCCCGGCCAGCGCGCCCAGCCCGCCCATTTTCTGCATCTGGCGCAGCTGCTGGCGCAGGTCGTTCATATCGAACTGACCCTTGGCCATCCGCTCAGCCATCCGCTGGGCGTCTTCTTCATCGATCGCAGCGGCGGCCTTCTCAACGATTGAGACGACATCGCCCATGCCCAGAATCCGGCTGGCGACCCGGCTCGGCTGGAACACTTCGAGCGCATCGAGCTTTTCGCCAACGCCGGCGAACTTGATCGGCTTGCCAGTGACGTGACGCATCGACAGCGCCGCGCCGCCGCGGGCGTCACCGTCCATCCGGGTCAGCACGATGCCGGTCAGTTCGATCTGTTCGGTAAACGATTTGGCGACGTTGACCGCATCCTGCCCAGCCAGCGCATCGACTACCAGCAGCACTTCCTGCGGCTTTGAGATCCCGGCCACGGCCTGCATCTCGTCCATCAGGCCTTGATCGACGTGGAGCCGCCCGGCGGTATCGAGCAGCAGCACGTCGACCGCTTGCAGCTTGGCCGCCTGCAAAGCGCGGGTCGCGATTTCGGTCGGCTGCTGCCCGGCCACGATCGGCAGCGTCGCGACGCCAACCTGTTCGCCCAGCACCTTGAGCTGTTCCTGCGCCGCCGGACGGTTAACGTCGAGCGAGGCCATCAGGGCCTTCTTGCCGTACTTTTCCTTGAGCAGCTTGCCCAGCTTGGCGGTCGTGGTGGTCTTGCCCGATCCTTGCAGGCCGACCATCAGGATCACCACCGGCGGGGCGGCATTCAGATCCAGCCCCGGCACGTCTTCGCCGCCCAGCATATCGACAATCGCGTCATTGACGATCTTGACGACTTGCTGGCCCGGAGTGACCGAACGCAGCACGTTCTGGCCAACTGCCTTTTCGGTTACTTCATCGATGAAGCGGCGGACCACCGGCAAGGCCACGTCAGCCTCAAGCAGCGCAATCCGCACTTCGCGCATCGCATCGCGGACGTCCTGCTCATTCAGCGCCCCACGACCGCGCAGCCTGTCAAAGACAGTGCCTAACCGGTCTGAAAGAGCGTCGAACATGGGTAGCAAAACTCCGAAACGCGAAAAAAGCCGGTGAGCGAAACCTCGCTGACCAGCTTGCCAAACAGATACTCTTTCAACCGAAGAATGGTGGAGCCTAGCGGGATCGAACCGCTGACCTCCTGCATGCCATGCAGGCGCTCTCCCAGCTGAGCTAAGGCCCCGTGACCATTCATCGCGGCAGCCTTGGGGGACCGCCTAACCTTCGTGCCGAAGCGCGAGAGGCCGCCCCATTAGTGGCGGCCACTGCGCTTGGCAAGACTAATTGTCGTCGCTGTTACCGGCGTCTTCGATGCCGACACCCAAGTCATCATCACCGCCCAGATCGACATCGTTATCCGGCGAATCGCCGTCTTCATCGATATCCAGATCGGGATCGGCCAGATCGGTATCCTCGACCACTTCGACCTTGGCCTTCTGGATTTCTTCATACGGAATCGGCTGCTTCGATTTCAGCACTGGATCGGGATGCCAGGCATAGCCGCATTCGATGCAGTGTACCGGATCATCCTTGCCCAGATCGTAAAAGCGGGTGCCGCATTTCGGGCAACCATGCTTGGCACCCCATTCAGCCTTGGCCATGAATATTCCTTACTAGCGTTGCCCGATCAGGCCCGCAAAAAATTGTTCAATACGTATTGGGAGGCTAATGCGCCAGTCCCAGCGCGGGCGCGCCTTGCCATAGCAGAGCGGCACTGTCAAAAGCCGCGCGCATTTCCCGGTCACGAATGAAAGCCAAGCGCCTTGTCCGCTCCCGCCAATTCCGCCCCAACCCCGCGCCGTTTCCTGCCCACCGGCCCGCTGAAAGGCACGATCCGCGTGCCCGGTGACAAATCGATCAGCCACCGCTCGATCATGCTCGGCGCGCTGGCGGTTGGTGAAACCCGCGTTTCGGGCTTGCTGGAGGGTGAGGACGTGCTCGCCACTGCCGCTGCGATGCGGGCGATGGGCGCGACTGTCGAGCGTGTCGGGGCGGGCGAATGGCGGGTCCACGGCGTTGGCGTGGGCGCATTGCTCCAACCCGAAACTCCGCTCGACATGGGCAATTCGGGCACTTCGACTCGGCTGCTGATGGGCGTGGTTGCCAGCCACGCGATCACCGCGCAGTTCATCGGCGATGCCAGTCTGTCGGGCCGCCCGATGGGCCGGGTAATCGACCCGCTCAGTCAGATGGGCGCGGCGTTTGAAGCCAGCGAGGGCGGCCGCCTGCCGCTGACCGTGCGCGGCGCGGGTCCGGCGGTGCCGATTGAGTATCGCCTGCCGGTCGCCAGCGCACAGGTCAAAAGCGCGATTCTGCTGGCAGGCCTCAACACCCCTGGCATCACCACGGTGATCGAGCCGGTGCCAACCCGCGACCATTCCGAACGGATGTTGCGCGGGTTCGGGGCCGACCTGACGGTTGAAGTCAATTCGTCCGGCACCCGCACCATCCGAATCGTCGGCGAGGCTGAACTGAAGCCACAAGTGATCGAAGTCCCCGGCGATCCCAGCTCCGCCGCGTTCTTCATCGTCGCCGCGCTGATCGTGCCGGGCAGTGAACTGCTGATTGAAAACGTCGGCCTCAACCCGACCCGCGCGGGGCTGATCGCGGTGCTGCGCCTGATGGGCGGCGACATTACCGAAGTGAACCCGCGCGAAGTCGGCGGCGAACCCGTAGCGGACTTGTTGGTGCGGCATTCAGCGCTAAAGGGGATCGAAGTTGATCCGGCCATCGTGCCGAGCATGGTCGATGAATTTCCAGTGCTGTTCGTCGCCGCCGCGCTGGCCGAAGGAACAACTGTCACCACTGGCCTCGACGAACTGCGCGTCAAGGAAAGCGATCGCATTGCGGTGATGGCAGCCGCCCTGACCAGCGCCGG
>JANMHL010000006.1:0-5281 GCA_031375125.1 Novosphingobium sp.
GCCTGCGCCTGACGCTGCAGGATCGCCCCGGCGCGCTGTTCAAGGTGATGCGCGAATTTGACAAGCATTCGGTCAACATCATCGAAATCTACCACCAGCGGATTTTCACCCATTTGCCCGCCAAAGGCCTGACCGCCGACATCGAATGCGAAGCCCGCGACAAGGAACAGCTCGACGCGCTGGTCGCAAACCTGCGGGCCAAGGGTTATGCAGTCGATCAGGTGGAGCTGGGTTAGGGCGTTCCTTCCGTTTCCGCCCACAGCGCGCGGATGCTGTCGAGATGTTCAACTAGCACTGGGTTGTTCCCCATCACCCGTCGGAACCAGACTTCCATCTGCGCTAACGACCAGCCATCGCTGCGGACTCGCGCGAACGTTGCCTGCGCCTCATCGTCACGGCCAAGATGGCGGTGGCAGATCGCCTGCTGCAGGCGGATGATGCTGCCATCGGGGTTGAGCATCAGGCTCTCGTCGAGCCTTGTTTCCGCATCCTCCCAGCGCCCCATCCGGATCAAGGCGTTGGCTTCGCAAGCCAGAACAGACCACAGCATCGGCCAGCCTGACATCAGGCGAATGCTCTGCGCGATATGCTCCAGTGCCTCGTCGGTCCGGTCGAGAAAGCTGCATGCAGCACCATAGGCGTATTGCGCCGCGCCGTTTCCCGGCATTTTGGTGATCACTCGCTTCAACGGACGAAGCGCTTCTACCAACTGGCCGGACCACAACAGCGCGCTTCCGACGTAGGTGAGCACGATCGGCTCATCGGCTGCGAGCTCCAACGCGCGGTCGATGTGGCGCCGGATCGCCTTGACCTGTGCGGGGTCGTCGTGGCTAGCGAGGAGGTATTGCGCTGCTAGACCTTGAGCTAGGATCGCATGCCCCAGCGCATAATCCGGCGCGATGGCTATGGCGAGGCGGGCCTCCTCGATACCCTTGGCCTGACTGGCTGGCTCGAGGTGATAGAATGACGAAATGCTGCGCATGCAAGCTTCCCAGGCGTTAAGATCGCCGGGCTTTTTCAGTGCACGTTCCACTTCCAGATTCATAACTTGCGCATCAAGGCTTCCGGCGACATCGATCACCAGCTCTTCCTGAAGTGCGGCGAGCTCGCTCAATGGACGGTCGAACCGCCCGGCCCACAGCACTTCGCCGCTCGCCGCTTCGACCAACTGGGTGGTCACCCGAATGGTATCGACGACCCTGCGCACATTGCCTTCTAGCAGGTAGCGCACCCCCAGCTGCCGTCCGACCGCTGCCGGATCGGCAAGCGTCTCGCGGCGCAGGTTGGCCGTCGCCAATCTTCCCAGCACGCGAAGGAAGGCACCTTGGGCGAGCGCCGAGATGACGTCTTCGACCATGCCCTCAGCGAACACGTCGTCTTCCGATAGCCCGGAGCGGTTGGTGAAGGGCAGTACCGCAAGCGAAGGAGCCGAACCGCGTTCGCTGACTGGAGCGGAAACAACCATCGTCGGCGGCACAGCAGCGGCGTCCGGCTCAGCCTCCCGCCCGACAAACCCCCGCACATCGCCGAGAAACGCCTGCCAAGCCCGGTCCGCCGCATCCCCCGCCCAATGCGACAATTCTGCCGTCTGGGTCAGCTCGAACATGATTGGCCGCTCGCAGGCCTCAATCATCACCGGCACCAAGGTCTTGCAGCGATCCGCAATCGTCGCCTCGGCCCGGACCCAGCGCGAAACCACCGAGCGCGGGGACCACAGCACCACTACCGCCTTGGCCGCGCGCAAGGCCGCTTCGGTCACCTCGTCATAAGCCTCGCCCGAACGCAGCGCGGTGTCCCACCACACGGTGAGGCCTTCGGCGGCGAAGGCATCGGCAAAGCGCTTAGCCGTCGCGGCGTCTTCGCGGTTGTAGGAGAGGAAGATGTCGGGGGTGGTCATTCTCGCCCATAACTCCGTCGCAGCGCGGGCCCGATGGCCGGCTGCGATGCCCTGTGTGATGCGAACCCTTGTTGTTGCGCGGCACTATGGGGCTTAACGGGCGGGGGGCAAGGCGATTTTTGCCGGGTTATCTGGCCCCGCCCGCTTAACGATGGGTCTTGGACCTGTCCCGTTTTGCACTGGTAAGGTAGGCAGTCTGATCCGCGCTGTGCATATAACTGCCGGCCGGCGGCCTTTCGTGGTTAAAGTTCTTTCAACACTGCCACCCCCCATGCATAGTGCTGGTCTTGTCTGCCGCTGCAGGATGGCTTCTACCCGTGACCGCTCCCGTTCGCTTTCCCCGGTTTTTCGTCACGAGCCCCAGCCCGTGCCCCTATCTGCCCGGGCGGATGGAACGCAAAGTGTTCACCGAGCTGAAAGGCCCGCACGCGGACGAGTTGAACGATGCGTTGGGCCGGATCGGGTTTCGCCGCAGCCAAACGGTCGCCTATCGCCCCAGCTGCGCCGATTGTCAGGCCTGTGTTTCGGTCCGCGTTGTAGCGGCAGAATTCCGCGCCTCGACCAGCCAGAAACGCAACCTCAAGCGCAATTCAGATTTGGTCGCGACGGTCTGCCGACCGTGGTCGACCGCCGAACAGTTTGACCTGTTGCAGGACTATCTGGGCCAGCGGCATCCCGGCGGCGGGATGACCAGCATGGACGAGGTCGATTTTGCCGACATGGTCGAGCACACACCGGTCGATAGCTGGGTGATCGAATACCGCGAACCGACCACCGATGGCCGCCCCGGACGCCTTGTCGCCGCCTGTCTGACGGACCGGCAGGGCGATGGCCTGTCGATGATCTACAGCTTTTACCAGCCGGATCATCCGGGCCGCGAAGGCCTCGGCAATTACATCATCCTCGATCACATCCGCCGCGCCGGTACGGAAGAGCTGCCTTACGTCTACCTCGGCTATTGGGTCCAAGGGTCAGCCCGGATGCAATACAAGGTCCGCTATCGCCCGATGGAACGGCTTAACCGCCAGGGCTGGTCGCGGCTGAGCGAAGCCGAGCAGGACCACCTGATAGCCGTCGCCACAACGCTTGATCGCCGTGCGGCCCGCCCGATCGACGGCAGCACCAAGGATGGCGTGCCGGGCGTGCAGGAGCAGTACCGGGTCAGCTGAGCACCCGCTTCTCAAATTCATGCGCCGCCAGCGCACCGGCAATCTGCGCGGCGATAAACGGCAGCACGCTTGATGGGGCAATCCCGGCAAAGCTATCGCTCAGACTGCGGGCGATTGTGATCGCCGGGTTGGCAAAACTGGTTGAGGCCGTGAACCAATAGGCTGCGGCGATATACAGCGCGACGCTGGTGGGTACGGCAGCCGGTCGGTGGCGGACGGTTAGCAGGATCGTGATAACCAGCCCGAAGGTGGCGATGAACTCGCTCAGCCATTGGCCCGGTCCATCGCGCAATTTGGCTGAAATTTGCAGCACGGGCAGTTCGAACATCAGATGCGCCGCCCAGACGCCCAGAATTCCGCCAACCAGCTGGGCGGCAATAGTGGCGATCAGGCCCTTCCAGCTGGAATCACCGCGCAGCCGCATCACCAGACTGACCGCTGGATTAAAATGCGCGCCCGATACCGGACCTAGCATCGCGATCAGCACGAACAACATCGCAGCGGTGGCAAGTGTATTACCAAGCAAGGCCACCGCGACGTTCCCGCCCGCCAGCGCCTCAGCCATGATCCCCGATCCGACCACGGTGGCGAACAGGAAAAAGCTACCGAGCGCTTCGGCCCATAAGCGTTGCTTCATCCCCACGTCCCCCCAATCTTTGCCTTTAGCTCACGTTTATGGCGCTTTTGTTTCGCCTCGGCCAAGTGCCTCGCAAACAGCGAAACCCCCTCCCCGCGCGGGCGGGAAGGGGGCTTTGCTTGTCGTTTCAGGCTGAAGCAATCAGGCCGGGAGGCCGGAAATCGATTTCATTTCCATGAAGTCCTTCAGGCCAGCCAGTCCGCCTTCGCGGCCGTTGCCGGACTGCTTGTAGCCACCAAACGGAGCGCCCGGGCTGGGGCCCCAGTTGTTGACCGCAACCATCCCGGCGCGCAGCTGTGATGCCACGCCTGCGGCTTTGGCCGGATCGCCGGTGATCGCGGCGGACAGGCCGTATTCGGTGGCATTGGCCAGCTCGATCGCATCCTCGAGGGTGTCATAGGTCAAGATCGTCGCGACCGGCCCAAAGATCTCTTCCTGAGCAATCCGCATATCCGGGGTCACGCCGGAAAACACGGTCGGCTGGATATAATAGCCGCGGTTGACGTTTGCAGGCAGATCGGTGCCGCCGGTTTCCAGCGTCGCGCCTTCGTCAATCGCCGACTGGATCAGATCGCGGATCTTGTCATACTGGGCCTTGTTGACCACCGGGCCGAGGTGATTGCCCTCAGCCATTGGATCGCCGACTTGGGTGGCCGAATACATCGCCTTGTAGAACCCGACCACTTCGGCTTCGCGGTTTTTGGCGGTCAGCACCTTAGTCGGCGAAATGCACGACTGGCCAGTGTTGATCAGCGGGCCCATGGCGACGGCGGGCAGATGCGCCGCCAGATCGGCATCGGGCAGGACCAGATTGGGCGATTTTCCGCCCAGTTCTTGATGGACGCGCTTGACGGTTGGCGCGGCGGCAATCGCCACGGCGATCCCGGCGCGGGTCGATCCGGTGAAGCTGACCATCTCGATATCGGGATGGCTGGAGATAGCGCTGCCGGTGGTCGGCCCATCGCCCTGAACCAGATTGAACACGCCCGGCGGAACGCCTGCAGCATCCAGGATTTCCGCGAAAATCTTGGCGTTGGTTGGGCATTCTTCCGAAGGCTTGAGCACCATGGTGTTGCCGCCAGCAAGCGCGGGGGCAACCTTCAGAGCGATCTGGTTAAGCGGCCAGTTCCACGGAGTGATCATTCCGACCACGCCAATTGGTTCGTAGGCTACTTTGTAGCCCGGGCCGTCTTCCATGAAGTTGAACGTCTTCAGCGCTTCGATCGTGCCCAGAAAGCCGCCAATCCCGGCGCCAACCTGCGCGGTCGCGGCAAACGATACCGGCGCGCCCATTTCCTCAGCCATCGAAGTGGCGAGGTCGGCGGTGCGTTTTTTGTATTCCTCGACGATCCGGCCCATCACCGCGAGGCGCTCTTCGCGGGTGGTCTGGCTCCACGATTTGAACGCGCGGCGGGCCGCGGCGACAGCTTTGTCGACATCGGCCTTGGTCCCGATCGAGATGACCGAGCAGGCCTCTTCGGTGGCGGGGTTGATCACTTCGCGGCGGGCGCCGCCTTCGCTATCGACCCATTTGCCGTCGATGTAGTGTTGCAGCAGCTCGCGCATCCTCGAATCTCC
>JANMHL010000074.1:0-7157 GCA_031375125.1 Novosphingobium sp.
CGCCGCGGCCGCGAAATCGATGGGGATGGAGGAATATAATCCTCAGGCCTGGGAACGGGTCCAAGCAGCGCTCGCCACAGCCTCAACCATCATCATCACCCACGAACATCCAGATCATCTGGGCGGCGTAGTCGGCCCCAACAAGCGCGCGCTGCTTGAAAAGGTTTTGCTCAACCCGCAGCAACTGCCCGGTAACCACTGGACCAACCTGCTGCCTTGGCCAGAGCCGCCTTTGCCCAAACCAGCGTTCACCGGAACCGCGCCAGTCGCGGTTGCGCCCGGCGTGGTGGTGATCCCGGCTGCCAGCCATACCGAAGGATCGCAGATGGTCTTCGTCCGGCTGGCCGATGGGCGTGAATTCCTGTTCGCCGGCGATATCGCCAGCTCGGCCCAAAACTGGGAAGAATTGCGCGCACGTTCACGCCTGATCGGTGATTATATGGCACCCGAGCAACGCAGCGAAGTATTCGCCTGGCTCAAAACGATCCGCGCGCTCAAGACGCAATCACCGGGCCTAGTGGTCTTGCCCGGCCACGATTTCGAATGGCTGATCCGGCCAGAGAATCGGGACAAGGTGCGGTTCGGATTTGACCAGACCGCAGATTGATCCAGCGCAACGCATTTGCTGTGGCAATCGGCCAAAGCATGGCGTAGAGGGCGCGCAACGTGGCGCGGCAGCGAGGGTATTTCGCACGTGAATTACGAGCATATTTTTGATCAGGCACTCGTCCGGCTTCATTCCGAAGGCCGCTACCGCGTGTTCATCGACATCCTGCGTAACAAGGGCGCTTATCCTAACGCGCGCTGCTTTGCCGGGCATAACGGGCCCAAGGACATCACGGTGTGGTGCTCCAACGATTACCTTGCGATGGGCCAGCACCCCAAGGTTATCGCCGCCATGGAAGAAGCGCTGCACGATGTCGGCGCCGGCTCTGGCGGCACCCGCAACATTGGCGGAAACACGCACTATCACGTCGATCTTGAAGCGGAACTGGCCGATCTGCACGGCAAGGACGGCGCGCTGCTGTTTACCAGCGGCTATGTCTCGAACGACGCATCACTGTCGACCCTGGCCAAAGTCCTGCCCGGCTGCGTGATCTTTTCGGATGAACTGAACCACGCCAGCATGATCGCCGGGATCCGCAATTCGGGCGCCGAAAAGCGGGTCTGGCGTCACAACGATCTGGCCCACCTCGAAGAACTGCTGGCCGCCGAAGCGCCTGAGACGCCCAAGCTGATCGCGTTCGAATCGGTCTATTCAATGGAAGGCGATGTCGCCCCAATCCATGCGATCTGCGACCTGGCCGACAAGTACAACGCGCTGACCTATATCGACGAGGTTCACGCCGTCGGCATGTACGGTCCGCGCGGCGGCGGGATTTCGGACCGCGATGAAGCCGCGCACCGAATCGACGTGATCGAAGGCACACTGGGCAAGGCGTTTGGCGTGATGGGCGGCTATATCGCGGCCGACACCCGGATCATCGACGTGATCCGCAGCTATGCCCCGGGCTTTATTTTCACCACCAGCCTATCGCCGGTGCTGGTCGCAGGCGTGCTTGCCTCGGTCCGCCACCTCAAGGCTTCGAGTGTCGAGCGCGAGGGCCAGCAGGCCAATGCCGCGATGCTGAAAGCGCTGCTGCGCGAGGCGGGTCTGCCGGTGATGGATTCGACCACGCATATCGTCCCGCTGATGGTCGGCGATCCGGTCAAGGCCAAGAAGATTTCGGATGTGCTGCTGGCCGAATATGGCGTCTATGTGCAGCCGATCAACTATCCCACGGTGCCGCGCGGGACCGAGCGCCTGCGCTTTACGCCGGGCCCGGCCCATACCGAAACGATGATGCGCGATCTGACCAAGGCGCTGGTCGAAATCTGGGCCCGGCTCGAATTGCAACTGGCTGCTTAACCAAGCAACTTTTCGCCCTAGACCGCGCGCAAGAAACCGTTACGACTCCCGCCCGTGCTTCGCGACGCGAAGTGATTGGGCAATCACCGATTGCCGGGGTCGTAGGGAGTGAAAGATGGCAACCGATTGGGCCGCAGACGTCAAGAAATATGCCGCAAAGGCGGATGACGCGATCATCGCCGGGCTTGTCCGTTATTGCGGAATTGCCCTGCAGAAGGTCGATTCCTCGCTGGTCGCTTTTTCCGATCCCAAAGAGCTGGACCGGGTCCGCAACAACTTCCTGAAAAAGAAGCTGGGCCGGACTGAAACCGATGACGTGCTCAATGCCGCAATCGCCAAGGTTGGCGAAGCGATGAAGGCCGACCGGACCAAAAACCGCGTTACAGTCTATTATCTGCTGGCCGATCATTACAAATCGCTGGGCCTGTTTGCCCCCAAGGCAAAGGTTGCGGCCAAGGCGCCGGCAAAGGCACCGGCAAAAAAAGCTGAAGCCAAGCCTGCGGGCAAGACGGCGGCCAAGGCTGCTGGCGTTGCTGCGTTGGCGGCTGGCGCTGCGGCCACTGCCAAGAAGCCTGCCGCCAAGGCTGTCCCGGCCAAGAAAGCTGCGGCTCCGGCCAAGGTTGCTGCGCCCGCTGCAAAGGTCGCCGCGCCCGCCAAGAAGGCCGTGGCACCAGCAAAGAAGGCTGCTGCTCCGGCCAAGGTGGCGGCTCTGACAACCAAGACTGCGGCTCCGGCCAAGAAGCCTGCCAGCACAGCCAAGGTTGCCGTTGCGGCGGCTGCGGGCGGCGCGCTGGGTCTGGCCGCTGCCGTTCCGGCCGCCGCTAAATCTGCGGTCAGCACCGCAACCGGCGCGGCAAGGTCTGCCGCCAGCGACGTTGCCAAAGGCGCAGTTGATATGGCCGGCGATGCCGCCAAGGTCGCCACCGGAGCCGTTGGCGATGCCGCCAAGGCGACGGCTGACGCTGGCGCTGCTGTGGTCGGCGCTGCCGCTGCTGGTGCAGCTGGCGCTGCTGCCATGGCAACTGGCGCTGCGGGCAAGGCCGCTTCGGCGGTCAGCGGCGGCGTGCAGAGCCTGACCGGCGATGCGAAGGACGACGATTCGGGCCTTGGCTGGCTGTGGTGGCTGCTGGCACTCGGTCTGCTGCTGTTCGCGGCCTGGTGGTTCTTCATGCGTGGGCCAAGCGATAACGCAGCGTCCAATCCTGCGACCACGACCGAAGCTGCGGCGGTCGGCAGCGATGCCGCTGGCGCGGTCACGGCGCTTGCCGCGGCACCAGCCGAAGGAACCGCTGTTATCCCGACCGGAGCCGGCGTCACTACCGAAATGCGCGATGGCAAGCCGGTGGTGAAAGTCTATTTCGACAGCGGCAAGGTTGATGTGGTTCCAGCCTTTGGCGCAACCGCTGGTGGGCTGAAAGAATACCTGGCAGCCAACCCGGGCGCCTCACTGGCCATTTCGGGCTATGCCGATCCGAGCGGAAATGCGGCCCAGAATGCCGATCTGGCCAAGCAGCGCGCACAGGCCGTTCAGGCCGGACTGGTTGAGGCCGGGATCCCCGAAGCCTCTGCGGCCTTGGTCAAGCCAGAGAACGTGGCCGATGCCAGCGTTGCCAAGGATGCCGCGCGGCGGGTCGAAGTCGTAGTTAAATAGACTTAGTTTTCGAAGTCCAAAAATTGGGGCGGGCCGCCAGAGCGGTCCGCCCCTTTTTCGTAACCTCAATCCGCGCAGGTGTGCTGTCATGGGACAGTCACATTTGCCGCAAAGCTATGGTAAATTAACCATTTACCATTTTTTCCGAGAGGCGTAATACGAATTCCAGTCGAGCAACGACTCGCCCACATCTCCGGTCGCACTGAGAAAAAACTAGCCCAGGCTCATTCCTGGAGCGCAATTGACGGAGAGTATTCCCATGAAGACGTCCAAAATTCTTATGCTCGCAGCCACCTGTGGCTATGCAATTTCCCCGATCGGCGCGATGGTAGCTTTCGCGGATACCGTTCCGCTTCCTCAGGCCGATGCCGCCAGCGGCGTCACCTTGGCCGCCATGCAGGGCCAATGCGATGCACTGGCGCTGGCCCATGACACCGTCAATGGCGACATCTGGACTGGCGAAGTGGTTGTTGGCGCGGTGACGCTTGTCAGCGGCCCGACCGAAGCTGGCCCGCGCGATATTGATGATGCGACCATTGTTGGAACCGGCACCTATGTTCCCGGCAACACTGAAATCCGCGGCGATCCGTTCCGGATTGGCGGCAGCGTCAACATGTTCGGTGACCAGTGGTCGACTGCCGGTTATTGGACCGACAGCACCTACAGCTTCACCGCCGATTATGATTCGACCTTCAGCCACGCTTTCAGCTGCGACATTTCCCAGGAAGTGTTCCACGAAGGGCAGTATCACCCGGCCACCCCGGTTCAGGGCTTCTACATCAACTGCGACTTCGGCAACGGCCAGGGCAATGATAACAGCGGTGCCTGCACCGTTGAAAACGCTGGGCAGCCACAAGGCTCGTGCGAAGCGCACAACGCGCAGGGACCAGCATTCCCGCGCTGGGGTACAGATGTTGAGCAGTGCAAGTTCATCGTGACCGAACCGGCCCACGATGCATATACCGATCCCGATACGTGGGATGCGCCTGTCTTGATCAGCAACGAACCCGGTGTCGCAGTCGAGCAGGACCAGACCGACAGCATCTGTGCCTTCGAAGACCACGGTGGCCCGGTCCGGGCAACTGGCGACTTCAAGATCGGTCAGGTCGTGATCTGCATCTCGCCGAGCAAGACCGTCAAGGGCGGCGTCCCCGGTGCTTGGGCCAATCACAATGGTTACACCGGCACCAAGTGCACGACCGACTGGTTCAAGGTTGCACCTTGGGGTTCGGGCTCCACAACCAGCAATGGCACCTACATTTCCGTGCCGAACTACTCGTTCTAAGGCGAGTATAGCGACGGAAATTGGAAATCCCCCGCCGGAGCGATCCGGCGGGGTTTTCCTTGGCCGGTCTAGATCGGCCCAATAGGGGACAGGACAGGGTGCGTAGAGCCAACCAACACAAGCTTTCCCGGCAGCTGCTGATCGCGGTCTCGCCATTGGCGCTAGCTTCAGTCGCTGCGGCGCAGGAAGCCGCGCCGCCAGCTCCGCCCGCAACGGCTGCCGAACCCGATCCCGACCAGCCTGCGCCGCAGGATCCGCGCAACTTGATCATCGTGATCGGCAATCGTGCGATCATCACTTCGCTCAAAGACGTTGTGATCGAAGATACCTATGATGAAGACACTGTCGCCAGCTTTGGCGTGAGCACGGTCGGCGAAGCGCTTGACGAAGTGCGGCGCGAAAACGGTGACGAAGATCCCGCGATCCTGGTCAACGGCCGCCCTGTTTCCAATCCCGATGACATTTCCAATCTGCCAGCCGAAGCCGTGGCCCGGATCGAAGTTCTGCCGCGCGGCAGCGCCAGCAAGGTCGGTGGCCCGCCGGGCCAGCGCGCCTATAACGTTGTGCTGCGGTCCTCAGTCAAAAGCCTGACGCTCACCGCGGCCCGCGAAGAGGCGACCGAAGGCGGCTGGAGCAACACTCGCGGCGAAGCGCTGCTGACCTATATCAAGGGGCAGGACCGGGTCAGCCTGACGATCCGCGGTGCGCAATCAACTGCGCTGCTGGAATCAGAGCGCGATTTCGTGCCGCGCACCGAAACGGTGGCCTATTCGCCGATTGGCAACATCCTGCCAGCCAGCGGGGCCGAGGTCGATCCGGTCTTCTCGGCCTTGTATGGCCAGCCGGTCAGCATCATTGGCCTGTCAGCCGGACAGACCACGCCCACTCTGGCCGGGCTGTTGCCACGCGCAGGCATCACCAACCCGTCCGAGCAAATCAGCTATCGCACCCTGCGCGGCCCATCGCGCCCGATCGATATCGCACTGGCCGGGAACAAGACGTTGACGCCGTGGCTGTCGCTGTCTTTCAATGGCGGGCTCAACTGGTCCAAAAATGAGAACCTGAGCGGCTTGCCTTCGGCCCGGTTCCTGATCCCGCAGACAAATTCCTTTACCCCGTTCAGCGTGCCGGTGACCCTTGCGCTCAACGATCCGGCGCGGCCCCTGCGCAGCAACGCGCAAAACAACGCCCAAGGTTTGTCGACCACGCTCAACGCGCAGCTGGGTCCATGGCGGGCCTCGCTAACTGGCAAATGGGACCGGCGGACCAGCACTTATCTGTCGCAGTTTACCGGATCGCTCGGCGCTGCCAGCACAGTGGCCGACGGAACCAACCCGTTTGCCGGGACGCTGGCCGCGACCATTCCGATTAGCGAGCGGATGAGCACCAGCAGTTTCAGCACCAGCCAGATCCTGCTCGAACTGCAGGGCCCGATCTTTCCGCTGTGGGCCGGACCACTCAGCGCGCGGAGCGCAATCGGGGCCAGTTGGATCGACTATCAGGCCGAAGACCCCTCGGGCCCGCGCGGGCTGGAGCGGCACGAATATACCGTCAAGGCTGGCCTCACGATCCCGCTGACCAGCAAGCAGTTCGGCTTTCTGCCCGGCTTGGGCGAAAGCGAGCTGGATATCGATTTTGGCACGACCGATCTGGGTGTTTATGGAACGCTGGAACGGCGCTCGATTGCCCTCAATTGGCAGCCTGCGCCCTGGCTGCGGATCGCCGCAACCGACCAGCGCGATGAACGCGCGGTCGGGCCAGAATTGCTCGCTGCGCCGGTGGTGATCACGCCCAACGTGCCCTATTTTGATCCGCTGACCGGCCAAACAGTGGAAGTGACCACAATCTATGGCGGCGCCGCCAATCTGGAGGACGAAGAGTACCGTACGCAGTCGATTGCGATGACGGTGACGCCCAGCAAGAAATACGGACTGCAGCTCAACGCCGAATATGCGTTCAATGACTTGCGCAATCAGGTCGGCGCGTTGCCCTTGCCCAGCTCGGCTGTGGTTGCGGCTTTTCCGGACCGGTTCGTGCGCGACCTTGCGGGCAACTTGACCTTGGTTGATAACCGCTCGGTCAACTTCGCCCGTCAGCGCAGCGAAGTGCTGCGGCTAGGCCTGCGGTTCACCATTCCGCTCAGCAAACCCGGTGCGGCAACCAAGAATGCCAAAGGCCAGCGTACCCGCACGCCGCCGCTGCGGCTGGCGTTCAGCGTCAATCATTCGATCCTGCTCGATAGCCGCGCGGTGATCCGCACTGGCCTGCCCGAAGTGAACCTGCTGGAAGGCGGGGCGATTGGGATCGGCGGC
>JANMHL010000126.1:0-2342 GCA_031375125.1 Novosphingobium sp.
GCATTGAGGGCGTCGAGCTCGGCCTTTTGGGCATTGGTCAGGCAAACCGCGATTTCCATCGACAAGGTTTCCTTGGGCGTGGCGAGCATTTCCGAAAACAGCTTTTTGCCTTCGTCCGAACGATTGGTGGCGAAAAACTCGGGTCCCAGTCGGCCGACATAGTAGAAAAATGCCTGGCGCGAATTCGAACTTAACTTTTCGGCGGTGGGGCGCTTGTCTTCGGGCGTGGCCGGATTTTTCAAGGCATCGCGGGCCTTGCTGCCGATAAACATCATCCGCAGCGCGCAGCCGAAATCGCTCGGCGTTGCCACCGCGGGTTTTTTGTCTTCGGCAAAGGCCTGCGGAGCGACTGTCGCCGCGGCCAAAGCAATCGCGATAGTGGCAGTTCGAAACATCATGGACCCCCAAAATGAAAAGCCGGGCCGCGCTGCCACGGCCCGGCTGAACATTGGCTTACAAGGCCTTGCGGGGCAACCGTTTAACCGGTCGCGGCCAATCAGGCCTCCGCTTCGCCCTTGGCGTTATCGCCGGTTTCGCTGCGCAGGCCCGAAGGTGCAACGATGGTGGCGATGGTAAAGTCACGATCGGTGATCGCGCTCTTCGAACCAGCTGGCAGCGACACGTGGCTGATGTGGATCGAAGCGCCGACATCAAGCCCGGTGACATCGATCTGGATGTCTTCGGGGATCTTGTCAGATTCGCAGATCAGTTCCAGCTCGTGCCGAACGATGTTCAGCACTGCGCCACGCTTCAGCCCTGGCGAGGCTTCTTCGTTGATGAACACCACTGGCACTTCGACGTGAACGGTCGAATCGGCCGAGAGGCGCAGGAAATCGGCGTGGAGCGGGCGATCGGTGACCGGATGGAACGCAACGTCCTTGGGCAGGGTGCGCAGCTTTTTGCCGCCCACTTCGACTTCGACGATCGAATTGAAGAAGTGGCCAGTGCCAAGCTGCTTGATCAGCAGCTTTTCTTCAATGTGGATCGCCACGGGGTCTTCATTGCCACCATAGACAACAGCGGGGACACGGCCTTCACGACGCAGTGCACGGGAGGCTCCCTTGCCTGCCTGTTCGCGCGTCTCGGCCGGCAGGGTCAGCGTATCGCTCATAACTCTAGCCTTTCAAAAAACTCTGGATTGAACATCTTCTCCGTCACGCCTCCAGGGATGACCATGACGGGAAGCGCGGGCCGTTAGCGGCAAAGCGGGGGAAATGCAAGGCTACTGAAGCCGCGTAACCTTCCAACCGCGCGCGCTGAGCAATGCGGGCAGGCCATCCACCCCGGCCAGATGCGCCGCGCCGACCGCCACAAAAGGCCGCGCCCCTTGCGCCAGCATTGCGTTTAGCTGCACCAGCCAAGCCCGGTTGCGGCCAGTCAGCAGCGCCTCTCGCAGTTCGGCATGGTCCAGAAACTCGTCGGTTGTGGTTCGCGCGATCAGATCCATATCGCCGCGCATCCAGGCCTGCTGCAGCGCCAGCGTCTGGCCAGCGCGCGCCGGAGCCTCTCGGACAACGGCGGAAAGCAGCGCGCGTTGCTGCGGCTCTGGCAGGCGGTCAAAGATCGACAACTGCAGTGCGGCGCCTTCGAATTCCGCAATCGGCCCGCTCCACGCCTTGGCCAGTGCGCGGTCAATCCCGTTTGCGCTTTCGTTAGCCCCGGCGCGCGCGGTTGCTTGCTGCAACATCAGCGCCGCCGCCCAGGTTTCGTAGGGGTCAAGCTGGCCGGGCGAAACGCCGCCTTCCTTCAGCTCTGCCGCCAGTTCATCGCGCAGCTCTGGTTCAACCCGCTGTTCCAAGGGCGGCTGGCCGGGCGATTGGGCCAAATCGGCAAACGCCTTGGCAGTGGCGGCATCGTTGGTGATATCGGCCACTTCCAGCACCAGCCGGTCAGCCTGTTTCAGCGCCGCATCGACTTTGGCCGAGCGCCAGGCGACCGGCGCGGGCAGGGCGTGGATCGTGCCGAACAGCCAGACCTTCTGCCCCTGCGGCCCTTCGGCCAGCCACAGCGCCGGGCTTACCTCGGCCGGGCGGCTGCACCCGGCCAGCAACAGCGCCAGAACCGCAAGGATCAGCCTATTGAACACGGACCGTCTTGATCCCCCGGCCATCGAGGAAGTCCTGCACCGATCCCTTGCCGCCCAGATGCCCAGCGCCGACCGCGATAAAGATCGTTCCGGGCTGATCGAGCCGCTGATCAATCCACGCGGCCCAGTTGCGGTTGCGCCCGGTCAGCAACGCTTCGTAAAGCGCCGGATCATCGGTTTCGGTGTTGAGCGTCAACGCCAGTGCTTCGGCATCGCCCTTGCTCCACGAACCGACCATTTTTTCGATTTCCTGCGT
>JANMHL010000185.1:0-4390 GCA_031375125.1 Novosphingobium sp.
CCCGCAAGTGATCAGAACGTACAAATGAAGGTTGTGTAGTCAGCTACACCTTTTATCACTGCGATCACTATACCCCCTCCCCGCCGGGGAGGGGAGTTCAGACTCGTTTGGACTTCCCCGACTTCCAAAATGCTGCACCAATGCTGCGCAGCATAACTGCGGTAACATACTGCATTAATTATTGTTTGGCCGGTGCTTCCGACGCCGGCGGTGCAGCTGCCGGTTCGGCCGGTAAACGCTGCTGCTCAACCATTTCGGCGGCATCATCCAGCGCCTCTGCCTCGCCCTTGGTCACGCCGCCAGCGGTGCGGTTGTCGTCGCTGCACGCCGCCAGCGATAGAGCCAAAATCATGGTGCTGAGTCTGCGCATCACCGCACCATAGCGGCATTGCCGCAAAGAAAAAGCGGGCGTTGCAGCTCTGCGCCGCAGCCCCCGCTTTTCAATCGAACCAGTCCGAGACTAGGGCTTGGTCGCCGCTTCGGCGCCCGCGCCAGCCGAGGCATCGGCCGCCGGGGTCGCATCAATATCGCCAACAGTTTCTTCCGCCGGGATTTCGACGTTGTCAGCTTGAACCTCATCCTTGGTGCTATCGGCTGACCCGCAGGCGGTGAGCACGAGGGCGGCGGTGGCCGCGAAAGCCAGAGCAACGAACTTCTTCATGAAAATAGACCTTTCCAAACTGCGCGGCCCGGCGGCAGGTTTGCCTTATCGGAAACGTTCTAGCTGGGCTTGAATCCCCTGCCAACCGCCAAAAACAGCCAAGCGCAAGATTTCCGCGATCGGCGGTTGATAACATATAAAGATTTCTTTATATGATAGCGCAATGAAGATCGAACCCACCCTGCGCGCTCTGGCCGACCCAACCCGGCTGCGGATCATGCGGCTGCTGTCGGCGATGGAACTCTCCGTCGGCGAACTGGCACAGGTGCTGGGGCAAAGCCAGCCTCGGGTCTCGCGCCACGTCCGGATCCTGTGCGACGCTGACTTGGCCGAACGGAACAAGGAAGGCAGCTGGGTGTTCCTGCGCAGCGCCATCGGTGAAGGCCGCGCCCCGCCGCTGGGCGCAGCCACCGCGCGGCTGCTGGCACTGGCCGAAGATGCCGACGCTGTCTTTGCCGCCCGCTGCGCCGAAGACCGCCGCCACCTCGCCGCGATCCGCGCCGCCCGAGAAGATGCTGCCGAGAGCTACTTCGCCCGCCATGCCGCCGAATGGGATCAGCTGCGCAGCCTGCACAGCCCCGATGGCCCGATTGAAACCGCGCTGATCGCGGCGCTGGGCCGGGGCAGTCTGGGCGCGCTGCTCGATATCGGCACTGGCACTGGCCGGATTGCCGAATTGCTCAGCCCCCGCGCGGCGCGGGTGGCGGGCTTCGACAAGAGCCCCGAAATGCTCCGGTTGGCGCGTTCGCGGCTCCAGCACTTGCCCGCCCAGTCGCTCGAACTGGTGCAGGGTGATTTTGCCGCGCTGCCGTTTGCCGACGCCAGCTTTGATACGGTCGTGTTCCACCAGGTGCTGCATTACGCGCAGGAGCCCGCCCCGGCGATCACTGAGGCCGCGCGGGTCTGCCGCGCGGGCGGGACCATCGCCGTAGTTGATTTCGCCGCGCACGATCACGAGGAGCTGCGCGAGCGCCACGCCCACGCGCGGCTTGGCTTCACTGACGAGGCAATGCTGACACTGCTGGCCGATGCCGGGTTCAGCGCCGCGCCGCCGCTGGCACTGCCGGGCAAGCCACTGACCGTCAAAATCTGGACCGGCACCCGCCTGCCCGCCGCACCATCTGTAACTCCAGCCAAGGCAACAGCCGCATGAACCCGACCAGCGAAGCCCGCCGCGCCCAAGCCTCGCCGCTGTTCGCCGGATTGGAAGGCGATATCGGCGTTTCGTTCGAATTTTTCCCGCCCAAGACTGAGCGGATGGGCGAGATTTTGTGGGATTCGGTGTCCACGTTGGCCCCGCTCGAACCGCGTTTTGTCTCGGTCACTTATGGTGCAGGTGGCACCACGCGGGAACGGACCCATGCCACGGTTGAACGGATCGTCCGCGAAACCAGCATCCCCGCCGCCGCGCACCTGACCTGCGTCGACGCCAGCCGGGCCGAGATTGAGGAGATCGCCCGGGCCTATTGGGAAATCGGCGTGCGGCACATCGTTGCGCTGCGCGGCGATCCGCCGGTGGCTGGAGCCAAGTTCACTCCGCGCGCCGATGGCTATGCCAGCGCCGCCGATCTGGTCGCCGGGCTGAAAGCGGTCGCGCCGTTTGAAATTTCAGTCGGAGCCAATCCCGAAACCCACCCCGAAGCCGCCAGCGCCGAAGCCGATCTCGACAACCTGAAGCGCAAGATCGACGCCGGGGCCGACCGCGCGATCACGCAATTTTTCTTTGAACCCGACACCTTCTTGCGATTCCGCGATGCTGCCGCCGCCGCCGGGATCACGGCCGAGCTGGTCCCTGGGATCATGCCGGTCAGCAATTTCGGTGCGGTCCAGAAAATGTCCGGCATGACTGGCACCGCCGTCCCGCCGTGGCTGGCGCACTTGTTTGACGGGCTCGACGATCTGCCCGCCGCGCGGCAACTGGTCGCCGCCACTGTTGCTGCCGAACTGTGCCGCCGACTTTACGCGGGCGGGGTCCGGCAGTTTCATTTCTACACCCTCAACCGGGCCGAGCTGTCCTATGCGATCTGCCACCTGCTCGGTCGGCGCCCGAAGGATGCCCAGCCATGACCCCGCGCGAAACCCTGCTGGCCCTGGCCGCCGAACGGATCTTGATTATCGACGGTGCGTTCGGGACCGAGATCCAGAACTGGAAACTGGCTGAGGCCGACTATGCCGGATCGCTGGGCCTGACCAAGGACCAAAAGGGCAACAACGATATTCTGGCGCTGACCAAGCCCGAAGTGCCCGAAACGATCCACCGCGCCTACTTTGCCGCCGGGGCCGATATCGCCGAAACCAACACGTTCTCGGCCAACCGGATCAGCCAGGCCGATTACGCCGCCGAGCATCTGGTCCGCGAGATCAATCTGGCCAGCGCCCAGCTCGCCCGCCGGGTTGCGGACGAATTCACCGCCAAAGATGGCCGCCCGCGCTTTGTGGCAGGCGCGATTGGCCCGACCAACAAAACCCTCTCGCTCAGCCCCGATGTCAACGATCCAGGCTACCGCGAGATTGATTGGGATTTTCTGGTTGAGGTTTACCGCGAGCAAGCCGCCGCGCTGATCGAAGGCGGGGCCGACTTCATCCTGATCGAAACGGTGTTCGATACGCTCAATGCCAAAGCCGGGATTATGGCGATCAAGCAGCTTGAGCGCGAGCTTGGCCGCGAAGTGCCGCTGATGCTGTCGATGACCCTGACCGACCTGTCGGGCCGCAACCTGTCGGGCCACACGGTCGAGGCGTTCTGGTGCGCAGTGCGCCATGCCAAGCCGCTGACCATCGGGCTGAATTGCAGCTTTGGCGCGACCCAGCTCCGCCCGCACGTCCGCGCGCTCAGCCAGATCGCCGATTGCCTGATCATGGTCTATCCCAACGCCGGTCTGCCCAATGAACTGGGCGAATACGACGAAATGCCCGAGACCACCGCAGGGTTGGTGCGCGAATGGGCCGAGCATGGCCAGGTCAACGTGCTGGGCGGCTGCTGCGGATCGACCCCGGCGCATATTGCCGCGATTGCCAAGGCGGCGGCGGAATTATCGCCGCGCCAGTTGCCGCAGCTTGCGCCAGTGACCAAGCTGGCCGGGCTGGAACCGTTTGTGATGGCGGCGTGAACCGATGACCCAGACCAATTCCTCCGCCCGTTTCGTCAACATCGGTGAACGCACCAACGTTACCGGCAGCGCCGCGTTCAAAAAGCTGATCCTGGCGGGCGACTATGCCCGGGCAGTCGAAGTGGCGCGGCAGCAGGTGGAAAACGGCGCACAGATCATCGACGTCAACATGGACGAAGGCTTGCTCGACGCGGTGTTCGCGATGACCACCTTCCTCAAATTGATCGCCGCCGAACCCGACATCGCGCGCGTCCCAGTGATGATCGACAGTTCCAAATGGGACGTGATCGAGGCCGGGCTGAAATGCGTTTCGGGCAAACCGATCGTCAATTCGATCAGCATGAAAGAGGGCGAGGACGCGTTCCTGCACCACGCCCGGTTGTGCATGGATTACGGCGCCGCTGTGGTGGTGATGGCGTTCGACGAACAGGGCCAGGCCGATACCGGCGTCCGCAAGGTCGAAATTTGCGAACGCGCCTATAAGCTGCTGACCGGAATCGGGTTTCCGCCCGAAGACATCATCTTCGATCCCAACATCTTCGCCATCGCGACGGGGATGGAAGAGCACGACCGCTATGCGCTGGACTTCATCGAGGCACTCAAAGCGATCCGCCTGAGC
>JANMHL010000211.1:0-3843 GCA_031375125.1 Novosphingobium sp.
CGAGTCGGAGCGTCGGTCATCCCTTTCCCTTAAGCGGAAGGCACCCTATCTGTCACCCATGACTGCCACCCAACCCGCCACGCATCTGGCCAGCCGCGCCGTAATCCGCCTGTCCGCCCTGGACGAGGCTGAGGACATGTCTGGCTTTCTGCAAGGGTTGGTGACCAATGACGTTACCGGCCCACTGCCGTGCTGGGCCGCGCTGCTCAGTCCGCAGGGCAAAGTGCTGTTCGATTTCGTGGTCTGGCCCGATGGCGGCAGCGACTTGCTGCTCGATTGTGAGGCCACCGGGGCCGAAGCCCTGATCAAGCGCCTCTCCCTCTACCGCCTGCGCCGCAAGATCGGGATTGCGCTCGATCCGGCGCTGGCGGTGCATTGGCAGGCGGGCGAAGGCCACCGCGCCGACCCGCGTCTGCTCGCTTTGGGACAACGCTGGCTGGGCGAAACGGGCGGCGAAAGTGCCGAGGACAAATGGCTAGCTCAGCGCCTTTCACACGGCGTCTGCGAAGCTGCAGAGCTGACCGACCTGCTCTGGCTCGAATGCAACGCGGCGGAACTGAACGGCGTCAGTTTCACCAAGGGCTGCTACGTCGGTCAGGAAAATACCGCACGGATGAACTGGCGCGCGAAGGTCAATCGGCGACTGGTGGTGGTGCCACTAAGCGAGAGCGACCCGGCCCGTCAGCGTGCGGCCTACCCGGAACTCGGGCTGGCGGTCGATCACCGGCGGGTGGAGGATATCCGGGCCGACTGGATGCCGGAGTGGCTTCAGCAGGCCGACTGACCCGGCACCACGATCCCCGCTGCAATCGCGCCGTCGATCAGCATCTTTTCCGCCAGATCGCGCGCCGAGTTGCGCGGCAGGCCAAGGCTTGCGGCAAGCGGCGCACCCATCAGCGCATCGCCCAGCGCCATCATGCACAAGGCGTGCGTGACATCGTGCATTTTGCCGCTGTCATGATCGCCCAGATCATCGACCAGTTCGTGGATCACTTCGAGCAGCGGATCGAGCGCGTCTTCGTTGCCGTTCATCAGCATCCAGGTCGCCAGCGCGCCGCCACCTTCCTTGTCAAACGCATCAAAAGTCAGGTCGACCACTTCGCGCGGGCTCCCCTCACCGGCTCGGCTGGCCAGCACGGCGTCTTCGATGGTGGCGCAGATGGTCACCGCCAGATGCTCAGCCAGAGCCTTTTGCAGGCCCGCAGCAGAGCCAAAATGGTGGAGCAGGTTGGCGTGGGTCCGCCCGATTCGCGAGGCGACAGCCTTTAGCGTGATCGCCTGCGGGCCCAGTTCGATCAGCAGCGCCCGTGCCGCTTCGAGCGCGACCGTGCGGCTCTCTTCCTGAGTCAGGCGCTTCCTTATTGACATCAATGTAAGTTACCCTATTTAGGGAGGCATGAATGCTCCCACAAAATTCCCCCTCGACGTAGAACCCCGCAGCCTTTCGGGCAAGGCGGTTCCGACCCCCACAGACTTGACCATCACGGTCCGCGATCGGCGCTTCGGCCGCGAAACCAAGGCGGGGCGCTGGTGGCTGAACGGCGATCCGATTGCCACCGCTTGGCACAACGCGCTGTCCGCCACTTTCCCGCGCGGCGAGGCCTTTTTCATCGAAGCGGTCAAAGCGCACCGCGATGGCGCCTCGCCCAAGCTCGAGGCCGAAATTCGTGCATTCGTGCGGCAGGAAATCAACCACACCCGCGAACACGTGGTGTTCAACAAAGCCGCCGCCGAGGCGGGTTATGACATGGCTCACATCGACCGCCGTCTGGCCGAGAACCTTGAGCTGACCAAAGGCCGCCCGGTCATTTTCAACCTGGCGGTGACCATGGCGCTGGAACACTACACCGCGATGATGGCCGCCGAATTCCTCAAGAACCCCAAACACTTCGCCGGAGCAGAAGCTGAAACCGCCGCGATGTGGCGCTGGCACGCGATGGAGGAAATCGAGCACAAGGGCGTCGCCTACGACACCTGGCTCCACGCGACCCAGGGCTGGAGCCGGTGGAAGCGCTGGAAGCTCAAAAGCATGATGATGCTGATTGTCACGGGTAGCTTCGTCAAAAACCGCTGGAAGGATACGACCGACCTGCTGCGTCAGGACGGCATCACCGGCCCCTTGGTTCATGCCCGGATCGCCTGGTATCTGTTCGGCAACCCGGGCGTCATGCGCCGGGTCTTTCCGGCCTGGGTCAGCTATTTCCTGCCCGGCTTTCACCCATGGAACCACGATGACCGTGCGCTGATCGGCAAGGCCGAGAGCGAGTTCGGAGACGCGGTGCTGGCTGGGAGCTGAGACAATTTCTTAGTGCCTTTCCATTTTTAGCGAATGCTACAAATGGGGAGGTGGATCGCCGAAGGCGAGACGGAGGGGCTTCGACGCCAGCGTCCAATCCCCTCCGTCAGCGGCTAGACGCCGCTGCCACCTCCCCATTTGCGACCTTCGTCGAAAATGGGAAGGACCTTTTCAGTTACGCCGCGCGCATTCCGGCAAGCCCATCGTCCCCGCCGTCGCAATCGCTTTGTCCGCCCAGCTCGATCCGGTGTTCTACCGACTGCGCCTCATACCCACGCGCCAGCGAATAGCGCTGGCGCAGCTTACCGGTCGGCGCAAAGCCGACCTTGCGTAGCACCGCACCCGACGCCGGGTTATCAATATAATGCCCCGCCACCAGCGTGCTGTGACCCAGCACCTTGGCCAGCCGCAGCACGGCCCGCGCCGCTTCTGTCGCGTAACCACGGCCCCAGTAATCGCGGCCGAACCAATAACCCAGCTCAACCTCACCCTCGATCCGGGCGAGGCCGACGCAGCCGACCAGTTCAGCCGGGCCCTGCGCAGTTGGCAGCGTCACGAAAAAGTGCGGGCAGCGCTGATCCTGCGGCTGTCCGGCAAAGTCGCGGGCGTGCTCGGCGGTATAGGGCCACGGCGCGCGGGCGAGGTTCTTGACCACGCTTTCGTCCTGGATCCGGCCCAGCAATTCCTGCCAGTCCTCGGGCCATCCCGGCCGCAGGAACAGTCTTTCACTGCGAATGAACATTGCGAAACTCCCGTCATCCGCCCCACACCCGGCGCCTAGCGCGGGCGTGTGACATTGCCATTACCAATTGCGTCAGGACGTATCCGGGATCGGACGCCACGAGCGAATTGTGCGTGAGGGAGATACGAAAAGAGGGAGATGGGCTGGCCCCTCTCCCTCATATTGCCGGACTCAGCTGAGTCCGAAGGGGGCCATCCATCAGGATGACCCTTTACTGGTCATCCGCTTATTCGGCGGCTTGCGCCATATCGACCGAGACATAATTGCGGCCTTGCTTGCCGCCATGGAAACGCACGCGGCCCGCAGTCAGCGCGAACAGGGTGTGATCCTTGCCCAGACCAACATTGGCGCCCGGATAGACCCGGGTGCCGCGCTGGCGGATAATGATATTGCCGCCGATCACTTCCTGACCGCCGAACTTCTTTACGCCAAGGCGGCGGCCTGCCGAATCGCGACCGTTGCGCGAAGAGCCGCCTGCTTTTTTATGTGCCATCTGGGTCTACTCCGGAATTCTTATTCAGCAGCTTTGGGCGCCGCAGCCTTTTTGGCCGGAGCCTTCTTGGCTGGAGCTTCAGCGGCGGTGTCTTCAACCTTGACGGCAGCTTCCTTCTTGGGAGCGGCCTGCTTGGCTTCGGAACCGACGGCTACGATCCGCAGCAGCGTCAGCTGCTGGCGGTGGCCGTTTTTGCGGCGATAGTTGTGGCGGCGACGCTTTTTGAAAACGATCACCTTTTCCGACCTCGCCTGCGCGATGATTTCGGCCGAAACGACGGCGCCCTTGGCATCCTTCACTTCGCCGCCGTCA
>JANMHL010000294.1:0-14698 GCA_031375125.1 Novosphingobium sp.
CTTGAGCTTGCCCCGGCCGCACGGGTTAACACAATGAACGGGATCAGTATTTCAGCTGGCGCTCATAAAGATCGCGGTAGTGCTGAATACGCGTTACGCGCAGGCCCTGCATTCCGGAGCGATCCACCGCGCGTTGCCACGAAGCAAATTCTTCCAGCGTCAGATTGTAGCGCTCGCAGACCTCGTCGATGGTCAGCAGCCCGCCGTTGACGGCAGCGACCACTTCGGCCTTGCGCCGCACGACCCAGCGCGTGGTGCCGGGTTGTGGCAACGAATCAAGGGTCAGTGGCTCACCGAGCGGCCCGATAACCATTGCTGGCCTGATTTTCTGGTTTTCGATCATCATTGTCCTCGACCGCCGGTCATGGTTGTTCCGGCGATGGCGTTACCTTTGCCCTCGGCAGCTTTTCCATCTGCTAAATCAGTTCGGTTAACGGGCGTTGAGGATTGTCCTCCCACCACAAAATTGTTGGCCGCCACAAAATTGCTGTTCCATTCTGCAAAGCCGCCGGCAACTGCCGGGCCATACCCACCGCCGAGCGCCAGTTCGCGCGCTGCGGCATGGGCGGCGCCCAGCCGCGCATGCAGCTCGGACCAATCGATCCGGCCAGCTGGCGCACCTTGCAAGGGGGCCGAAACCCGGCCACGCAGGCTGCTTAAAAGGTCTTTTGCGAATTCCATGGACCATCCAATAGAGCGACATGGTCAAGATCAGGTAAAGCCCGGCTTTACCCTCTGTTGAGAATGCTTACCGAATTACACCACTCTGGTCCGGGTCCTGCTTTGCCTTGCAGCGCGCGGCGGTGTAAGGGCCCGGCGATGAGCCTAACCACCCTTCCTGATCTGGCCGATCTGTTCCAGCTGTCCGCGCCGATGGCGGGCAAGCGGGTCGTGGTCGCGATGTCAGGCGGGGTCGATAGCTCGGTTGTCGCCGCGCTGGCAGCGCGCAGCGGAGCCGAAGTCATCGGAGTGACGTTGCAACTCTACGCCTCGAACGGGCCGAGCGCGCGCAAGGGTGCGTGTTGCGCCGGGGACGATATCCGTGATGCCCGCAGCGTCGCCGACCGGCTGGGGATCGTCCACCACGTAATCGATCACGAAAGCCAGTTCCGCGAAGAAGTGGTCGAGCGATTCGCCGACGAATACCTGGCGGGCCGCACCCCGATCCCCTGCATCCGCTGCAACATGGGGCCAAAGTACACCGACCTGTTCGCGATGGCCCGCGAACTGGGCGCCGATTGCCTCGCCACCGGGCACTATGTTCGCCGCGCGCTCGGCGCGGCTGGGCCAGAATTGCACCGCGCGCTCGACCCGGCGCGCGACCAATCGTACTTTCTTTATGGCACGACCGAGGCTCAGCTCGATTTTCTGCGCTTTCCGCTGGGAGGCTTGCCCAAGCCGCAGGTCCGCGCGATTGCCGAGGCCGAGGGCCTGCGCGTGGCGGCCAAGCCCGACAGTCAGGACATCTGCTTCGTCCCCGATGGTGACTATGCCAAGATCGTCCGCAGCGTCCGGCCCGAAGGCGGGCTGCCGGGCGCAATCGTCCACGCGACCACCGGCGAAGTGTTGGGGACACACAAAGGCATCATTCACTATACCGTCGGCCAGCGCCGCGGGCTGGAAATCGGCGGTCAGGCCGAACCGCTCTATGTCACCGGCCTCGACGCGCCGGGGCGGCAGGTGTTGGTCGGGCCGAAGATCCTGCTGGCGGTCGGTGCGGCAAGGATTGTCGAAACCAACCGAATTGGCCCGCTGCCGGATGCGCCGCTGACCGCCAAGGTCCGCTCATTGGCGAAACCGGTGCCGATTGTTCTGGAGGGTTCGCTGGGCGACGGCGCCGACTGCACGATCCGCTTTGCCAGCCCCGAATATGGCGTTGCGCCGGGACAAGCGGCGGTGTTCTATTGCGGCGACCGGGTAGTCGGCGGCGGCTGGATCGATTCGACCGAAGGAGTTTAGCCGCAAGGCTGGGCGATCAGGCACCGGCCTGACACCGCCACTTCAGACAACGTAGCAGCAAGCGCACAGTCACCGCACTTGACCAGTTCCCCGGCCACTGCGGCCTGACCGTCCAGCGGGATCACCAGCAGCGGCCCGGTGTAGCGCGCTGCTGTTGCCGAATCGGGCGCACCGTCGAGCCGATCGAGCCGGAAATGCGGGCCATCGACCAGCACCGCCGCGCCGCTATGCGGAACACGCTGGTGCAGGTCGGCCGGATAGGGTTCCCCCCGCGCCACCGCGATCCCGGCATCGAGATGCAGTTCGCGCGGGCGGCCATAGTCATAGAGCCGGTAAGTGATATCGCAGTTCTGCTGGACCTCGATCAAACCGATCCCGGCGCCGATTGCATGAACGGTGCCTGCGGGAATGTAAAAGAAATCGCCGGGCTTGGCCGGGTGCCAGGTCAGCAAGTTTTCGATACTGCCGTCGAGCGCGGCGGCGCGCATCGCCTCAGCCGACAGCGCTCGGTCAAACCCGATTCCCAGCTTGGCCTCGGGCTCTGCCGCGATCACCAGCCAGCATTCTTCTTTGCCGCGATGCCCGGCCGGGGCCTGCGCATCGGATGGATGGACCTGCACCGACAGCGCCTGACTGGTGAAGATATATTTGACCAGCAGCTGTTCAAGCGCGGTCGGCGGTTCAAACCACACCTCGCCAATCCGCTGTCCCGGCGGGGCGACGAACGGCGCGGGCAGGCTGGTCCGCCCCCACGGCCGTTCAACCATCCGGGTGGGGAGCAGCGCGCTCATTGGTTGACCGCGCCGCCCAGCTTGCCGACCAATTGCGCACCGGCGCGGGTGGTGACCAGCACGTCATTGCCATCAACCACGATCACCACGTCCTCCAGCCCGATCGCCGACACCCGCGGGCCATCGCTTTCGATCAGGACATTGCGGCAATCGACCAGTTCGGCGTTTTCAGGCGCGCAGTTGCCTGCGTCATCACCGTCGCGCGCCGCCAGCAGCGCGTCCCAGTTGCCGATATCGGACCAGCCCATGTCAGCCGCGACCATCGCTGCATGGCTGGTGTTTTCCATCACCGCATAGTCGACCGATTCGCTGTCAATCGCGGCGAAGGTGGCGGCATCGGGGTAAAACCGCGATCCCTCGGCCCGGCCCGCCGCCGCCGCTGCGCGCGCCTTGGCGGCAATTTCGGGTCGATGAGCGGTGAGTTCGGCCAGAAAAGTTCCGACCCGGAAGGCAAAGATCCCGCCGTTCCAGGCATAGCCGCCGTCGGCCAGAAAGCCCTTGGCGCGCACAAGGTCCGGCTTTTCGACAAACCGGGCGACCCTGAAACCAAGATCGCCGAGCGGCTCGCCGCGCTGAAGGTATCCAAACCCGGTTTCGGGCGCGGTCGCGGCGATCCCGAACGAGACCAACCAGCCCTGCTGGGCGAGTTCGGCAGCAGACTTGGCCGCGCGCTGAAACGCGGCGCTGTTGGCAATGTGGTGATCGCTGGGGCAGACCAGCATCACCGCATCATCAGGCAGGCGCAGCGCGGCCAGTGCAATTGCCGCGGCGGTGTTGCGGGCTGAAGGCTCAACAATCACTTCGCCCCCGACGCCTGCGGGCCACTGCGCTTCGACATGGGCCAAGTGCGCAGCGCCAGTGACGACAATCGGTGCGGCGAATCCGGCGGCAGGCGGACAACGGTCCAGCGTCGCTTCAAACAGCGTGCCGGTTCCAACCAGCGGCAGAAACGGTTTGGGCTTGGTCGCGCGGCTGCGCGGCCACAACCGGGTGCCGCTGCCGCCGCACAGGACAACAGGATGGATAGCAGGTTCGGTCATCGAAAGGCGCCTAGCACAAGAGGGTAGCGATCAGGTTACTGCAGGCTCAACCCTGCCAAGGCTCAAGCTGGCAGCCCGGCCCTTCGCGATAGCTAGCGGTGTGGCTGGCCAGCAGCGGGAACGAAGCAGTCACGCTCTTGGTTTTGGCAACCTCTGACAGCCGGACAAGTTCCATCCCCGGCTCAAAATCCTTGGCGCAATCGGACAGTTCGCGCCCGCCGACGAACCGGCACGAACAGGCCACCCGCGCGCCATAGGCCGCGCCGGCATCGGCATAACCGTTCAGCGGCTTCCAGAACAGCGCTAGCAATCCCGCCAGCAAAGCCAGCCCGAGCAACAAAGCACGGCGGCGCCAAGGCGATCTGGTAGCGGGATTCTGTTTGGCGGTTGCCATTGTCGCACCTTTGGGCAAGGGAAGCAGGCGTCATGCCTGGCCCCCGAAAGTCCTTTATCCTGCCGTTGCTTGCTCTGCCAGCCCTGATCGGCTGCGGGCAGAACACAGCGCCGCCTCCGCCCACCCCGCTGACCGAGATTGCGCTGAAAGCAGTGGTCGAGACGCCCGGGGTGAACCGGGAGAAACTGGCGCGCGCGGTCGACGTGCTATTCAGCGCCGAAGACACTGGCGAAACCCGCGCCGTGCTGGTGCTATACAATGGCCGGATCGTGGCAGAACGCTATGCCCCGGGGTGTCATGAGAACACCCGCTTTATCTCGTGGTCGATGGCCAAAACCGTGACCGGCGTGATGATTGGCGAACTGGTGGCCGATGGGCGGTTGCGGCTGGATGAAAGCGTGCCGATCCCGGCCTGGCAGCGCAGCGGCGATCCGCGCGGCGAGATTACTCTGCGCCAGCTGCTGCAAATGCGCTCTGGCCTGCGCCACACCGAAGCAGGCGATCCGCCCTATGAAAGCGACGAGGTGCGGATGCTGTTCCTCGACGGGCGTGACAATATGGCCGCCTATGCTGAGGCTCAGCCGCTTGAGGCCGATCCCGGCAGCAAGTTTGAATATTCCAGCGCCACTACGGTCATTCTGGCTGATCTGGCCGCGCGCTCTTTGACCACCAGCACTGACCCGGCGGTCCGCATTCAGGTAGTCCGCGACTATCTGCGGACGCGGCTGTTT
This sequence comes from Novosphingobium sp., assembly GCA_031375125.1. Classification (GTDB taxonomy): domain Bacteria; phylum Pseudomonadota; class Alphaproteobacteria; order Sphingomonadales; family Sphingomonadaceae; genus Novosphingobium. The sequence goes on from JANMHL010000294.1 coordinate 4,916, forward strand.
GAACCACTCGGCATGAAAAGCATGATCCCCGAATTTGACGCAGCGGGCACGCTGATCGGCGGCAGCCTGATCCACGGATCGGCGCGTGATTGGGCCCGGTTCGGCGAATTTCTGCGCAATGATGGCGCGGTCAAAGGCGCGCAGATCGTGCCATCGGCGTGGATCGATTTCATGACCGCTTCCAGCCCGATCAGTCCCGGCTATGGCGGACAGCTGTGGCTCAACCGCGCCGCCCCCGGTGCCGACCAGCAATGGCCCGGTGCCCCGGCCAGTACGTTTTCGATGAACGGGCACCTTGGCCAGTTCGTCGTCGTCAGCCGCCAACACGGCGTCACTGTGGTCCGGCTGGGCAAGACCCAAGATGGCGGCCTGCGCCCGGTTCAGGCCGCGCTGGCCCAGATCATTACCCTGTTCCCCAAAGGAAACGTTTCGTGAGCGAGAAGACTGCACTGATCACCGGGATCACCGGCCAAGACGGGGCCTATCTGGCCCGACTGTTGCTGCAAAAAGGCTACCGCGTCCACGGGATCAAGCGGCGCGCGTCCTCGTTCAACACCAGCCGCATCGACGATATCTATGAAGACCCGCACGTCCCCAATCCCAAGCTGACGCTGCACTATGGCGACCTGACCGATTCGACCAACCTGATCCGGGTGGTTCAGGAAACCCAGCCGGATGAAATCTATAACCTAGCCGCGCAAAGCCACGTCGCGGTCAGTTTTGAGACGCCCGAATATACCGCCAATTCCGACGCGATCGGCACCTTGCGGCTGCTCGAAGCGATCCGAATTTTGAAGCTGGAGCAGAAAACGCGGTTCTATCAGGCCTCTACATCAGAGCTTTATGGACTGGTGCAAGAAGTGCCGCAGCGCGAAACCACCCCGTTCTATCCGCGCAGTCCGTATGCGGCGGCCAAGCTTTATGCCTATTGGATCACGGTCAACTACCGCGAAGCCTACAGCATCCACGCTTCCAACGGGATCCTGTTCAACCACGAAAGCCCCTTGCGCGGCGAGACATTCGTGACCCGCAAGATCACCCGCGCCGCCGCCGCGATTGCATTGGGGCGGCAAGACACGCTGTTCCTTGGCAATATGGACGCCCAGCGCGACTGGGGCCACGCGCGCGAATATGTCGAAGGGATGTGGCGGATGCTGCAGCAGGACGAGGGCGATGATTACGTGCTGGCCACCGGGGTGACCACCACGGTCCGCCAGTTCGTCGATTGGGCCTTTGCCGATGCCGGGATCACGCTCAACTGGCGCGGCAGCGGGGTCGAGGAAAAGGCCTATTGCCAGCAAAGCGGCGCGCTGCGGGTAGCGGTTGATCCGCGCTATTTCCGCCCGACCGAAGTTGAGTTGCTGATTGGTGACCCGGCCAAAGCTAAACAAAAGCTGGGTTGGCAGGCCGAAATCGGGGTCCGCGAACTGGTCCGCGAAATGGTGCTGGCTGATCTGGAAACGATGAAGACCGCCAGCGTCGGGCTGGGCGGCTGATGGTGTCGCTCGCCGGTAAACGCGTCTGGGTCGCCGGTCACGGCGGCATGGTCGGCAGCGCGATTGTCCGCCGTCTGGCCAGCGAAGACTGCGAAGTGTTGACCGTGGGCCGCACCGAACTGGATCTGACCGATCAGCGCGGCGTGCTCGGCTGGATGCACAACAACCGCCCGCAGGTGGTGTTTCTGGCCGCTGCGCGGGTCGGCGGGATTCACGCGAACAATAGCCAGCCGGTCGATTTCCTGCGCGACAATCTGCTGATCGAGACAGCGGTGTTTACCGGCGCCGAATCGGTCGGGGTGGAAAAGCTGCTGTTTCTGGGCAGCTCGTGCATTTACCCCAAACACGCCGCGCAACCGATCAAGGAAGAGGCGCTGCTAACCGGCGCGCTGGAGCCGACCAACGAATGGTATGCGATCGCCAAGATCGCCGGGATCAAGCTGGCGCAGGCCTATCGCCAGCAATTCGGCTGCGATTTTATCAGCGCGATGCCGACCAACCTCTATGGACCCGGGGACAATTACGATCCGCTGGGCAGCCACGTCCTGCCCGCGCTGATCCGCAAGGTGCATGAAGCCAAGCAGTCTGGCAGCCCGGTGACGGTCTGGGGCAGCGGATCACCCTTGCGCGAGTTTCTCTATGTCGACGATCTGGCCGACGCCTGTCTGCATCTGATCCAGAATTACTCGGGCAGCCTGCACATCAATGTCGGCTCGGGCGAAGAGATTTCGATCCTCGACCTGACCCGGCTGGTGATGGCTGTGCTCGGCCATGACGGGGACATTGTGATGGACCCGGCCAAGCCCGATGGCACCCCGCGCAAGCTGATGGATTCTGGCCGGTTGAAAGCAATGGGCTGGAGCCCCAAGGTGTCGCTGCGCGAAGGGATCGCCCGCGCCTACGCTGCCTTCCTTGCTGGTGAGGGCCGGAATATCTAACGCTTGTCCAGCAAGTTTTCAGACGACAGGTCGTTTTCGTCGACATGGCCTTCGGGGTCTGGATGGATCAGGATTTCCAGCCCCGGGAATTCCTGATGCAGGATCGCCTCAACCTCGTCCATCACCACATGGGCCTGCCGCACGGTCATGTCGGGATCGACTGCCAGATGAAACTGGACGAAATCGCGGTCCCCCGAACTGCGGGTGCGCAGATCGTGCAGGCCCTTGATCTCTGGATGGCGCGACACGACATCCAGAAATGCCGCCCGGCGCTCTTCCGGCCATTCCTGGTCCATCAACTGCTCGATCGCCGCTTGTGATGCGCCCCACGCGCCCCAACCCAGCCACAGTGCGATGGCGAGGCCAAAGAACGGATCGGCCCCGGCAATCCCGGCATATTGATCGAGCGCCAAGGCCGCGATCACCGCCAGATTGAGGAACAGATCGGACTGATAGTGGACATGATCGGTGCTGATCGCGAGGCTGTTCGTCTGGCGGATCACCCGGCGCTGCCACACCAGCAGCGCCAGCGTGGCCACCATCGCGATCAACGATACCGCGATCCCGTCTTCGGCCCCCTGCGGGCGGCTTCCAGCGATCCATTGCTCGATTGCTCGGAACGCTAGCGTCAGCGCCGAGATTGAAATCAGCACCACCTGGAACATCGCCGCCAGTGCTTCGGCCTTGCCATGGCCAAAGCGGTGCGATTCGTCGGCTGGCTGAGCCGCGACCCAGACCCCGGCCAGGGTTGCGATACTGGCCACCAGATCGAGCACGGTATCGGCCAGACTGCCGAGCATCGCGGTCGAGCCGGTTGAAAGCACCGCCCAGACCTTAAGCCCGACCAGCAGCAGCGCCACCGAGATGCTGGCCAAGGCCGCGCTGCGGTTGAGGGATGCGCTGGTGCTCATGGATAGAGCAGCGTGCTGGACCAGCCGCCATCCGGCAAGCGGGTGAACTGGCGGCGTTCGTGCAAGCGGAATGGGCGGTCGAGCCAGAACTCAAACGCTGTCGGGGTCAGGCAAAACCCGGTCCAGTGCGGTGGGCGCGGGACCGAACCGACCAGATGCCGCGCGGTGGTCTTGGCAATCTGGGCCAGGAATTCGCCGCGCGAACCCAGCGGCGCTGATTGATCCGATGCGTGCGCGCCCAATTGCGAATCGCGGCTGCGGCTGGCGAAATAGGCATCGGCCATGTCGTCTGGCACGGGCGCGATGTTGCCTTCGATCCGAATCTGACGGCGCAGCGATTTCCAGTGAAACAGCATCGCGGCCTGGCCATTGGCGAGCAGTTCTCCGCCCTTGCGGCTGTGGCTGTTGGTATAAAACACGAACCCGCCGCGCGGCCCCAGCAACTGCGCACCGTGATCCTTCATCAGGACCATCCGCACACTGGGGGCGGCATCGGGCGTAGCGGTGGCCACGGCGACGGCTTCGGGATCGTTCAGTTCGTGCTTTTTCGCTTCGGCGAACCATTCGTCGAACAGCGCGAACGGGGCTTCGTCGGGGATTGCGTTGGCGGTCTGGGTGTCATCCATGATGGCCCCCGCATAGCCGCGCCGCGCCCGCGATGAAAGCGCGACCGTCTCGCAATAGGCGGGTAAACCTTGCGATAGCGCGGCGCGGCCCCTAGCTAGGCCAGATGGCCGATCCCTATACGATCCTTGGAGTACCGCGCGGCGCGGTCGAGAAGGACATCAAGTCCGCGTATCGCAAGCTGGCGAAAGAGCTGCACCCGGACCGCAACTCTGACAATCCCAAGGCGACCGAGCGCTTTTCCGAAGTGACCCGGGCCTATGACCTGCTGTCCGACAAAGACAAGCGCGCCCGGTTTGATCGGGGCGAGATTGATATCGACGGCAATCCCGCCGGGTTCGGTTATGGCGGCGGCGCGGGCGGCGGCTATGGCGGCGGTATGGGCCGTGACCAACGCGGCTTTCGTGCCGACGGGTTTGAAGGCGGCGGCGATGGCATCGACATTGGCGATATCTTCGATGGTCTGTTCGGCGGACGCGGCGGCATGGGCGGCGGCGGCGCACGGCGCGGTCCGGCACTTAAGGGCGCCAACGTGCAATACAAACTCGGTGTCCCACTCAGTGATGCTGCCACGCTCGCGACCCAGCGGATCACGCTGTCCGATGGCAAGACGATTGACCTGAAATTGCCCGCCGGGGTCGAAGATGGCACCCAGATGCGGCTGGCCGGCAAGGGTGAGCCGGGACCCGGCGGCGCGGGCGATGCGATTGTCGTGATCCACCTGCAGCCGCACGCCTATTTTCGGCGCGAGGGCGATAACCTGCGGCTCGACCTGCCGATCAGCCTCGACGAAGCCGTGCGCGGCGCGAAGGTCAAGGTGCCGACCCCCGAAGGCGCAGTGATGCTGACCGTCGCGCCCGGTTCCAGCTCGGGCAAGACGCTGCGGCTCGGCGGCAAGGGCTTTAGCCGCAAGGATGGCAGCCGGGGCGATCAGCTGGTCACGCTCGAAGTCCAGCTGCCCGAAGGCGACACCGATCTGATCGCGCGGCTGGACGGCTGGGCCGATCCGCGCAACTTGCGCGCGCGGCTGGGCGTCTAGGGCCCGCCAGCGTGGAGGAACGCAATCTCGACGATGCGCAGTTGCCCCCGCTGTCGATGCCCGATCTGTCGCCCGAAGCCCGGCGCAAACGGGCAAACCGGCTGAAAGACACCTATGACGAACACGTTGGCCCGCAGGGCCGATTCTGGCGTTCGCGCCCGTTCCGGGTGATCGCGCGGGTCTGGACCGGGGCCTATCACGATGGCTTCATCCATGCCGGGAACCTGGCCTATATGGCGATCCTGGCGCTGTTTCCGTTCTTTATCACGGTCGGCGCGGGCTTCAGCCTGCTGGGCGAACAGGCCCAGCGTGCGGCTTCGGTCCATACCTTTCTGAAGGCGCTGCCGCCGGTCGTCGCGGCTGCGCTCGAACCCGTAGCAATGGACGTGATCGTGGCGCGCAGCGGCTGGCTGCTTTGGGTCGGCGGGCTGATCGGGCTGTGGACGGTCGGTAGCCTGATCGAGACGATCCGCGACATCCTGCGCCGGGCCTATGGCACGCGTGAGGCGCTGGCCTATTGGCGGTACCGGCTGATTTCGACTGGCGTGATCATGGTGGCCGTTATCGCATTGCTGTTTGCGCTGCTGGCACAAGTGGCAATCGGCGCGGCGCAAGAGGTGATCCAGGTCTGGTTCCCCCGCGCAGCAGGCTGGATCGTTACGCTCAGCACAACCCGGCTGGTTCCGGCGCTGGTGATCTATGCCGCGATCTACCTGCTGTTCCTGACCCTGACGCCGACCGCTTATCGATCACGGCGCTATCCCAAATGGCCGGGTGCCGTGCTGGTGACGGGTTGGTGGGCAGCGGTTAGCGCAGCGCTGCCAGCCGTGCTCCACCGCTTTTTCACTTACGATCTCACCTATGGCAGTCTGGCCGGGGTGATGATCTCGCTTTTCTTTTTCTGGTTGGTCGGCTTAGGGTTGGTGGTAGGCGCCGAACTCAACGCCGCGCTGGCGGAAAGTCCGGAAGAGCAGGACTTGCTCGGGCGGCACAAAACGACTGAACCGGCGGCGGCAAGTCGCGATAATGAGGCAACAGGAAACAACGCATGACAGGACTGATGCAGGGCAAGCGCGGGCTGATCATGGGCCTTGCCAACGACAAGTCGCTGGCCTGGGGGATAGCGCAGAAACTGCACGAGGCCGGGGCCGAGCTGGCTTTTTCCTATCAGGGCGAAGTCATGGAGAAGCGGGTGCGGCCATTGGCTGAGAGCCTTGGCTGCGATCTGTTGATCGACTGCGATGTGGCCGATATGGACAATCTCGACGCGGCCTTTGCCGCGCTGGCCGCGCGTTGGCCGACGATCGATTTCGTGGTTCATGCGATCGGCTTTTCCGATAAGAACGAGCTACGCGGGCGGTATTACGATACCAGCCTAGACAACTTCCTGATGACCATGAACATTTCGGCCTATTCGTTTGTCGCCGTGACCAAGCGGGCCAAGGATATGATGCCAAACGGGGGATCAATCCTGACGCTGAGCTATTATGGCGCTGAAAAGGTCGTGCCGCATTACAACGTGATGGGCGTGGCCAAGGCTGCGCTGGAAACCAGCGTGATGTATCTGGCCAATGACTTGGGTCCCCAAAACATCCGGGTCAACGCGATCTCGGCGGGACCAATCCGGACCCTCGCCGCCAGCGGGATCGGCGATTTCCGCTATATCTTGAAGTGGAACGAACTGAATTCGCCGCTACGCCGCAATGTCACGATTGATGATGTCGGCGGGTCGGCGCTGTACCTGCTCTCGGACCTGTCATCGGGCGTCACGGGCGAAACCCACCACGTCGATGCGGGTTACCATCTGGTCGGGATGAAGCAGGAAGACGCTCCCGATATTGCGCTGGGCTAAGTAGCCTTACTTCGGCTCGGGCAGCGCGGGCGGTTCGGGTTGCCCCTTGGCGGCCGCCTCTTCCTCAGCCTTGCGGCGGGCTTCCATCTGCTTTTCAACCTCTTCGACCCGCGACTGGTCTTCGGCCGTATCGGCATCGATGGTTGAGAGCCGCTTGGCGCGCTCGTCGGCGATCAATTGGCCAAATTTGATGTTGGGATCGCTCTGCTTTTCACCGCGGGCCTGCGCCAGCAGCTTGCCGGTGCAGCCGGTAAAGCCGCCCGCGCCGGTGGGCGAGCAACTGGCCGTTCCCGCCGCGCCGACAGTTTCGTATGCGATCACCCGATTGTTCCAGGCTTCGTTATCCGGGCTGGAACTGGTCCGCAGCGGCTCGGGGATCCGATAGCGTTCGCCTTCGGCCTTGCGGGCGCAAACGGTGATCGTATCGTCGCTCGATTGCGGGCAGCTGTCACTGCCATAGATGATCACCATGTTCATCTTTGGCTCGGGCGCAGCATCCTGCGCCATGGCCGGAGCGGCGAGGGCAAGGCCCAAAGCAAGCGGAAGAACGGCAATCAGCGGGCGCATTGGAAACTCCTGAGCAGTCAGTGCCCCAACATAGGGGCCATCGGCGCTGAATAACAGCTTAAGCGCGCAGCGCCGTGTGCCCGGTCAAACGACTGGCAATCAAATCCGTTCCGCCAGCCGGATCGCCACCCGGCAGCCCAGCCGGATTGCTCCCGACAGCAGCGGATAGGCCGGGGCCTGCTCTGCCCCCGCCGCCAGCGCGGTTTCACGGTGGGCGCGTTCATCCTCGCGGAAATCGTGGATCATCGCGGACAGTTCCGGGTCGCTATCACCCAGCTCTTTGAGTTGCGCCGAATAATGCAGGTCAATCTCGGTTTCGACCGCCGCCGTGCAGGCCATCGCCGCCTTGGGCCCGATCAGCGCAGTCGCCGCGCCGAGCGCAAATCCGGCCACATCCCAGAACGGCTGCAGCACCGTCGGGCGCACGCCCCGTTCCGCCAGCAGCGCGTCGAACTTGGCCCGGTGGACCGCCTCTTGATCGGCCATATGACGGATTTCGCCGGCAATCTCCGACCGGTCACCCAGCACCGCGAGCTGCCCGGCATAGATCCGGGTCGCGCCATATTCTCCGGCCTGATCGACACGGAGCATCCGGGCAGTGGCTTGCGGGTTCATCAGGTCAGTGTCCTTTTTCGCGCAGGGCGGCAAAACCGAGCAATGCCAGTGGAACCGAGATCAAAAAGTTGAAGCCTGCAAGCGAAATTCCCAGCATTTCCCATTGGACCATATCGCACGGGATCATCTGCGCCCCGGTCAGGGCCTCGAGCGGATCGGCGCCATCGGCAAAAGACACGCCGCTGGTGCAAGTGGTCAGCCCTTTCCACCAGCCATATTCGACCCCGGCGTGATAGCCGCCGATCAGCCCGCCGACCAAGACCCCCAGCAGCGCCAGCGCGGTTAGCGCCTTGGCCGATGGCTTGACCCAGCCGAGCACAGCAAAGGGCAGCGCAGCAAACAACGCATAGCGTTGCCACCAGCACATTTCGCACGGCTCCAGCCCGAACCCGTATTCACTGAGGTACGCGCCGCCGAGCAGCGCCAACGGCACACCCAGCGCAATCGTTCGGGCCAGCCGCCCGCCTTCAAGGCCTATCAGCGCCATCACTTAGCGCTTTTTGGCCAAAGCCGGCGGTGCGGTGCGGCGCAGCGTCTGGATCGCGTAATAGAGCTGGTAATCCTTGATTCCCTTGGTCTTCAATTCTTCGGCGCTCAGCTTGAAGCGCGGGTCAGCCTGACGGTCTGCCTCAAGCTTTTTGTCGTCGATTGCTGCTTCGTTGACCAGGTGTCGGCGCAGATCGCTCTCGCGCACGGTCAGTTCGGCGCGGCGCCGGGCATCGGGATCGGACAGCTGCGGGACGATGATATCGGGCAGAATTCCGCCCTCCTGCACCGATCGGCCCAGCGGGGTGTAGTACCGCGCGGTGGTGATCTTGACCGCGCTGGTCCGCGTATTATCAAGGAAGAACAGCGACTGGACCGAACCCTTGCCAAAGCTGCGCTCGCCCATGATCACCGCGCGACGCTGATCCTGCAGCGCGCCCGCGACGATTTCAGAGGCCGAGGCCGAACCCGAATCGATCAGCACAACCACCGGCAGCCCCTTGGCGAGATCGCCCGGGATCATCGATTCGGCCTTGAAATATTCATCCTCACGCGCGTTCCGCCCGCGCTGCGAGACGATATCGCCTTTGGTCAGGAAAATGTCCGACAGCGCCACCGCTTCTTCCAGTGCCCCGCCGGGGTTCTGGCGCAGATCGAGCACGATCCCCATCAGCTTGCCGCCGGATTGCTTCTTGAGGTCCGCGATCGCTTTGGCGACATCGATGCCAACCTCGTTGCTGAACTCGTTGACCGAGATCACCCCGATCCCGTCTTTCAGCTCCCAGGTCACCGGCTCCAGCCGGATCACACCGCGGGTCACGGTCACGTCGAACGGTTCGTTGCGGCCCGCCCGAAACAGCGTCAGGCGGATCTTGGAGCCAGCCTCACCGCGCATCTGCGCAACGGCATCGTCGAGTTCGCCGCCGTAGATCAGCTTGCCATCAAGGTGGGTGATATAGTCGCCCGATTTGACCCCAGCGGCTTCGGCCGGGCTGCCTTTCATCGGGGCGATCACTTTGACCGCGCCGTCCTCCATCCCGACCGACAGGCCGAGGCCGGAATAATTGCCATCGATCATGGTGTTGAGCCGCTGCATCGAGGCGCCCGAAACGTAAGACGAATGCGGATCGAGCGCAGACAGCATCCCGTCGATTGCACCCTCTTCCAGCTTTTCGTCCGTAACCTTCTCGACATAGCGGATCTTGACCAGCTGATAGACCGTGGCGAGCCGTTCAAACTGCGCCGAGGCGCGGCC
>JANMHL010000326.1:0-3298 GCA_031375125.1 Novosphingobium sp.
GTGATGCAGGAGGAAATCTTCGGCCCGATCTTGCCGGTGATGACCTACGATTCGATTGATTCCGCGATCGATTACGTCAACGCCCACGACCGTCCGCTGGGGCTGTATTATTTTGGCGACGACAAGGCTGAGGAAGAACGCGTCCTCTCGCGGACCATTTCGGGCGGGGTGACGGTCAACGACGTGCTGTTCCACAACGCTATGGAAGACCTGCCGTTTGGCGGGACTGGGCCATCGGGGATGGGCAATTACCACGGTGCGGACGGGTTCAAGACCTTCAGTCATATGCGCGCCGTTTATCGCCAGTCGGGGATGGACGTCGCCAAGCTATCGGGCTTCAAGCCGCCCTATGGCAAGGGAACCCACGCCACACTGAACCGCGAGCTTAAGAAATAGGGGAAGTTTTCGCCATTTTGGGCGGAATCTAAGGGCTGGCCCCCTTGCACCGAGGCTGCGCCGGGACTAGGGCGCGGCTATCCTTTCAGCAAGGCGAGTCAGCCCCTTGGTAGATCTCTCTCAGTACCTTCCGATCCTGATCTTCCTGGGGATCGCCACCGCGCTTTCGGCGCTGTTTGTGTTTGCACCAATGGGCGTGGCGCGCCTCACGGGTACGCACCAGCCGTCAGTGGACAAGAACAGCGAGTACGAATGCGGCTTTCCCGCCTTTGAAGAACCGCGCAGTCAGTTTGACGTGCGGTTTTACCTCGTCGCGATCCTGTTCATCGTGTTCGATCTGGAAGCTGCTTTTCTGTTTCCCTGGTCGGTCAGTTTTCTTGAGCTGGGCTGGGCCGCATGGGCCACGATGATGGTGTTCATCGGCGAACTGGTGCTGGGCCTGGTATACGCCTGGAAAATGGGGGCTTTGGACTGGGAATGACCGACCAACTCGACGCAATCGGCCGCCCGTTGTGGAACCGGCCCGACATCACCCTGCCGGATGCAGACTTTTTCAGCGGCCTTAATGCCGAGGTGAACGACAAGGGCTTTGTGGTCCTGTCGACCGAGGAACTGTTCCAGTGGGCCCGCACGGGTTCTCTGTGGTGGATGACGTTCGGCCTTGCTTGCTGCGCGGTCGAGATGATCCACGTCAATATGCCGCGCTATGATATGGAACGCTTCGGCGCCGCCCCGCGCGCCAGCCCGCGCCAGTCGGACGTGATGATCGTGGCGGGCACGCTGTGCAACAAGATGGCCCCTGCGCTGCGCAAGGTCTATGACCAGATGAGCGAGCCGAAATACGTCATTTCGATGGGCAGCTGCGCCAATGGCGGCGGTTATTACCACTATAGCTACAGCGTTGTGCGCGGGTGCGACCGGATCGTGCCGGTCGACATTTATGTGCCGGGTTGCCCGCCAACAGCTGAGGCGCTGCTGTACGGTGTGATGCAGCTGCAACGCAAAATCCGCCGGGTCGGGACGATCGAACGATGAGCGCGGTGCTTCATTCCGCCCCCAAGTTTGCTTCGAACGAAGGCGTGATAGCAGCCTTGTCGAATGCGCTGGGCGCAGCTGTTATCGCGGCGACCGAAGTGCACGGCGAGGTGATTGTTAACGTCGCCCGCGGTGAAATTGAAAACGTCCTGCGGACCTTGCGCGACGATCACGAATACCAGCAGCTGATGGAAATCGCCGGGGCCGATTACCCGGATCGGGCCGAACGGTTCGAAGTCGTCTATATGCTGCTTAGCGTGACCAAGAACCACCGTCTGATGATCAAGGTTCAGGCCGCTGAAGATACCCCGGTGCCGACCGTGACCACGCTGTGGCCCAACGCCGGTTGGTTGGAACGCGAAGTGTTCGATATGTACGGCGTGATCTTTGAGGGCAACCCGGACCTGCGCCGGATTCTCACCGACTACGGCTTTGAAGGCCACCCGTTCCGCAAGGATTTCCCGCTGACCGGCTATGTCGAGCTGCGCTATTCGATCGAGGAAAGCCGGGTGGTTTACGAACCGGTCAAACTCAATCAGGATCTGCGCCAGTTCGATTTCATGAGCCCATGGGAAGGCGCAGAATACGTACTGCCGGGTGATGAAAAGGCGGAGGCACCAAAACCATGAGCTTCGCACTGGAACAGTCGCCCACCACCGGCGATGAGGTTATCTCTAACTACACCATCAACTTCGGCCCGCAGCACCCTGCGGCACACGGCGTGTTGCGGATGGTGATGGAGCTGGACGGCGAGATCATCGAGCGGATCGATTGCCATGTCGGCCTGCTGCATCGCGGCACCGAAAAGCTGATCGAGCACAAGACTTACCTGCAGGCGCTGCCGTACTTCGACCGGCTCGATTACTGCTCGCCGTTGGCGATGGAGCACAGCTACGTCCTCGCGATCGAAAAGCTGCTCAATCTGGAAGTCCCCTTGCGCGGGCAATACCTGCGGGTGCTGTTCGCCGAGCTGACCCGGATCTGCAACCATATGCTCAACATGGGCAGCCACGTGATGGACGTCGGCGCGATGACGCCGAACCTGTGGCTGTTTGAAATCCGCGAGGATTGCCTCAACTTCTTCGAACGCGCATCGGGCGCGCGGATGCACAGCGCATGGTTCCGTCCTGGCGGGGTCTATCAGGACGTGCCGGAAAAGCTGCTGGTTGATATCGGCGTGTGGCTGGATGATCGTCTGCCGCGCTTGTTCGAAGACGCGATGAGCCTCGTGGTCGACAACCGCATCTTCAAACAGCGCAATGTCGATATCGCCGTGGTCAGCAAGGCTGACGCGCTGGCCTGGGGCTTTTCCGGCCCGATGATCCGCGCCGCTGGCATTCCGTGGGATCTGCGCAAAAGCCAGCCCTATGATGTCTACGATCGGATGGACTTCGAAATCCCGGTCGGCACCCGTAGCGACTGCTATGACCGGTTCATGGTCCGGGTTGAGGAAGTGCGGCAATCCGCGCGCATCATGAAGCAGTGCCTCGCCGAAATGCCCAGCGGCCCGGTGTGCAGCCAGGACCGCAAGGTCACGCCACCCGCGCGAGCCGAGATGAAGCAGTCGATGGAAGCGCTGATCCACCACTTCAAGCTCTACACAGAAGGCTTCCATGTTCCGGCCGGCGAAGTCTACGTCGCCACCGAAAGCCCCAAGGGCGAATTCGGCGTCTATCTGGTTAGCGACGGGACCAACAAACCCTATCGCTGCAAAATTCGCCCGACCGCGTTCAGCCATTTGCAGGCGATGGACTTCATGCTGAAAGGCCACATGCTTGCGGACGCGACCGCCGTGCTCGGGGCGATGGACATCGTGTTCGGGGAGTGTGACCGGTGATTGGTGACGCAATCATTCTTTGCGCTATTG
>JANMHL010000344.1:0-3586 GCA_031375125.1 Novosphingobium sp.
AACTTGACGCCAAGGACGCTGGCGGGCTGGTTGAGGCGGGCGGCGAAGCCTATTTGCCGTTGCTGACTGCGATCGGGCCATTTGACCGTGCGGTTGAGCGGTTGGCGGCGATCGACGCGGGTGGGGCGCTGTCCAGCCGGATCGCAGCCCTGCGCGAAGTAGCCGCGCGGCTGGACGGCAAGGCCCGGCTGACGCTTGACCCCAGCGAGCGGCACGGGTTTGAATACCAATCGTGGTTTGGTTTCACGATCTATGCCGATGGCGTTTCGGGCGCAATTGGCCGAGGCGGATCGTACCGCATCCTCGGGCCAGACGAACCGGCCATCGGTTTCTCGCTGTTCCCCGATGCGTTGATTGATGCGCTGGCAGGCACGGAAACGCCGCGCGACACACTGTTCCTGCCGCTTGGCCACGATCCTGCCCACGCTGACCGGCTGCGGGCAATTGGCTGGCGCACGATCGCGGCGATCTGTGCAGAGTGTGACCCGGCAGCGCTGGGCTGCACCCACCGCTTGCTGGCGGGTGAGGCGGTTCGGCTCTAGCCTCCAAACACCCGCTTCAGCCACGCATCGACAACTGGCGTTGCGGCATAGGCTGGATCGCCCAGGCTGCGGTTTATCTCGATGTGGCCTTTCAGCCCGCGCCCGTCGAACTGTTGGCGCTCGACCAGCGTGCCGCCCTGTTTCAGCGCGGCTTCCAGTTTGATCGACTGCGCCACGCCATCTTCGCGCCCGACATGGATAATCAGGAACCGCGGCGCATTTGGCGCGGCGGCGTGGAGCGTTGGCGATAGCGCGCGTTGGCGGGCGGGGTCGCTGCCAAAGGCCTGGGCATAGGTATCCTTCATCATCCCGGGCCCATCCCCCATCTGCTGCGCCACATCATAGGCCGCGCCGTCGATTGGAATCACCCCGTCGATACTGGTAAAGCTGAGGCCCGCGCCGCGCAGATAGCGCTCATCCGTCCCGACCAGCGCGACCAGATGCGCGCCCGCGCTGTGGCCCATGATCACGATCCGGCTGGGGTCGAAGCCGAGCCGGTCAGCGTTGTCGATCAGGGTGCGGAGTGAGGCGGCGACATCGGCGCCCTGCTGTTCAACCGTGGCATCGGGCACCAGGCGATAGTTGATCGAAACGAAGGCATAGCCTGCCGCTGTATAGTGCGGTGCCTTCCACTGGCCGGTTCCGTTGTCTTTGCTGCCGCGCTTCCACCCGCCGCCATGGACGAACACGACCAGTGGTGCGCGTTTGTTGCCATTTGCGGCTGGATAGAAATCGAGGTTCTGCAAGGCATCGCTGCCATAGCTGAGCGTCTGTTTGCCGGCCGGTTGCGGCACTAACGCGGCGGCATTGGCCCCGCCCATGCGCGCCCGCAACCGGTCACCGGGGCGGGCTTGCGCAAGGGTTCCAGAAACAAGCGCGGTGGCAGCAAGGGCGAGGATCAGGGTGTTTCGCATCGGTGAACTCCGTTTGCGGACAGACTATTGCGCAAAAGTTTCCAAACCAGCCGCAATTTGTCGCGGATTGTCGCATCAGTTGGGCGGGGATTGCCTTGCCCTTGGCGCGTGCTTCCCCTAGTGCGCGGCACGGATTTGATGCCCTTGCAAAGGAATTTCCGTGGCCAATGTTACCGTGATCGGCGCCCAGTGGGGCGATGAAGGCAAGGGCAAGATTGTCGACTGGCTGGCCAGCCGCGCCGATGCCGTGGTCCGTTTTCAGGGCGGACACAACGCCGGACATACATTGGTCGTTGGCGAAAACGTCTACAAGCTCAGCCTGCTGCCCAGCGGCATCGTTACCGGAACGCTCAGCCTGATCGGCAACGGCGTGGTGCTCGATCCCTGGCATTTTCGCGATGAAGTGGCCAAGCTGACCGCGCAGGGTATCGATATCAATCCGCAAAACCTGCAAGTCGCCGAAAACGCCCCGCTGATCCTGCCATTCCACCGCGATCTGGATGCTTTGCGTGAAGATGCCAGCGGCGCGGGCAAGATCGGCACCACCCGGCGCGGGATCGGCCCGGCTTACGAAGACAAAGTCGGCCGCCGCTCAATCCGGGTCTGCGATCTGGCGCATCTTGACGATCTGGGCCCGCAGCTCGACCGGATTTGCGCGCATCACGACGCGCTTCGGATCGGGTTCGGCAAGGACCCGATCGACCGTGCACGGTTGCTGGCCGATCTGTGGGATATTGCGGCCTTCGTGCTGCCCTTTGCCAAGCCGGTCTGGCGGACGCTCGATCAGGCTCGCAAGGCTGGCAAACGCATTCTGTTCGAAGGCGCGCAGGGCGTCCTGCTCGATGTCGATCACGGGACCTATCCGTTCGTCACCAGCTCCAACACCGTCAGCGGCACTGCCGCCAGCGGATCGGGGATGGGGCCATCTGCGCCCGGCTTCGTGCTGGGGATCGTCAAGGCCTACACCACCCGGGTCGGCTCTGGTCCGTTCCCGACCGAGCTGGAGGATGAAACCGGCCAGCGGCTAGGCGAACGCGGTCACGAATTTGGCACCGTCACGGGGCGCAAGCGTCGCTGCGGCTGGTTTGACGCGGTACTGACCCGGCAAAGCTGCACGATCAGCGGGGTCACCGGAATCGCGCTGACCAAGGTCGACGTGCTCGACGGGTTTGAAACGGTGAAGATCTGCGTCGGCTACAAACTGCGCGGAAAAGACCTCGATTACTTCCCCAGCCACGCCGCCGATCAGGCTGCGGTTGAACCGATCTATGAAGAGATGCCCGGGTGGGAAGGGACAACGGCGGGCGCGCGCAGCTGGGCCGATCTACCAGCCCAAGCGATCAAATATATCCGCCGGATCGAAGAACTGATCGAAACCCCAGTGGCGCTGGTCAGCACCAGCCCGCAGCGCGAGGATACGATTCTGGTGCGCGATCCGTTTGTGGATTGAGGGGATGGGGCGGCGGTCGATCCTGCTTGGCCTGATGCTCCTCACCGGAGCCGCAACGCCCGCGCCGCCGCTCAGCTTTCCCGAATTCGATCACATCCTCGTCGCCAAGGCGGCGCGGACGATGACGCTGTATGGTGTCGATGGGTCGGTCAACGTGATCCGGAACATTCAGCTGGGCGGGTCGCCGGTTGGGGCCAAGCAGTTTGAAGGAGATGAGAAGACGCCTGAGGGACGCTTTCTGATCGACTATGGCAATCCCAACAGCGCTTTCACGCTCTCGCTCCACATCGACTACCCGCGGGCCGAACACCGGGCCTTTGCGCAGGCGCGCGGCCGCAGCGCAGGCGGGCTGATCATGATCCATGGCCAGCCGGGTGATCTGCCCATAGGCCGCATCCCGGGCGACTGGACCGACGGCTGCATTGCGCTGGCCAACGATGAGGTCGAGGCGCTGTGGCAGGCGGTGCCTGATGGCACACCGATCGAGATAACACCCTGATCTTGACATAGACCTTGTTTGTTCTACTCTTGTTCCACAAGAACAAAGGGGCTACACAGGCCTCTGTTGAAGAGTCGTTTGGGGACTCTCGCCAACTCGAGGAGCAAACGCCATGGCGGCCAATCTGAAGCTGGTAGAAGGCAAGGCAGTGGACACTGACCGTCAAAAGGCGCTCGACGCC
>JANMHL010000355.1:0-3492 GCA_031375125.1 Novosphingobium sp.
CCATATTCCGAGGCGATCGGCGCAGACAGCGCGGCGATGATCTTTTGCCCCAGCGCTTGCGCGCCATCGCAATCGGCCTTGGTGCACAGCACGACGAATTCGTCTCCGCCCAACCGCGCGATCAACGTGGCACCCGCGCAGGCCGAACGGAGCCGGGCGGCGGTGGTTTCGATTACAAGATCGCCGGCATGATGGCCCAACGTATCGTTGATTTCCTTAAACCGGTCGAGATCGACGCAGAACACACTGACCGGGTCACCCGGCGCGCTGATCCCGCCAAGCAGCGCGTGCAACCGCTCAAACAGCATCGCCCGGTTGGGCAGCTGGGTCAGTGGATCGTGAAACGCCAGATGCTTCGCGCGGGTCTCGCTGGCGATCAGATCGGTCACTACGGCAGCGCTGCGCCGCATCATGGTCCAGGCCAGCAAGCCCAGCAGGACCAGCACCATTAGCAGCGGCAAAAGCAGCCGATCGAGCAAAGCCGCGCTCGGTTTGCGCGGATTCCAAACCAATGACGCGACCGGGCTGTGTTCCCGGTCGCGCAGCACCAATACACCATTGCCTGATATCGCGGCAGCTTTCGGTGCCAGTGTCAGATGATCCAGCAGGTACCGTTCGGCAAAGCCGGACAGCAGTTTGGCATCGATCGGCAATGCCGTAATCGCCACCGGTGCGCGGTTGGTTTTGGGGAGGTACTTGCCGAAATCGGGCTGCACCAGCGTCGCTGTAACCAGATAGACCCGGTCGCCAATTCTCCCGACTGTGTTGGCCTGGATTGGCGGGATCACCAGATTGCCCTTGCCCGGGCGTGGGACCAACTTGGGCCGCAAGCTCTCAGCCTGACGGATCTGCGGCAGCAGCTGGCCAGCGACGCGCGCAAACGCCGCATAACCGGCTACGTCCGCGCGCTCACCGTTGTGCGAGGCATAGAATACTTGTTCGCTGCCATCGACTACGAACGAATGGGTGAACCCGTTGAAGGTGTAAAGGTAGTTGCCGAGGTTGAAATCAGCCCAGTCGGCACTGTGGCGATGGTCGAGCATCTGAACGGCGTCGTCCCAGCTAACCTGAGTCGCGATTACTTTGTTCAGCTCTTGAACCTGGTGGTAAAACCCTTGCTCGACCATGTGCTGTTCGCGCGCCGAGGCGGTCGCGTCAAAGCGCTGGACCAGCAGCGCCGAGACCAGCACCAGCATCAGCAAGACACCCAGCGTCAGACCGACGATCGGCCCAAACAGCCGCGCCTTGCGCCAGTCCCGATGATGAAGACTTTCCTGTGCCAAAACTGCCTCGACAAGCCAGCAAACGCTGCTGCGCGGGCGGGTGTTTATCGGGCAGAGGTCAAGGATTAATTAGCGCCGGATTAAAGCGATCTTGACCCTGTTGTCCGGGCTATCGCTAATGTCGGGGAAGTGTCTCGGGGAGGCGGGGCCGCTGAGACCAGTCTGCGGCCCCGCCTCTAATCGAGACTACTTGGGGGTAACCCGAACAATGCATGTCCCGTGCCAAACTAATCCGGGCGCTATTTTTCAGCAGCTTAAATGATGAACGCAAACCGCGGTGGCGGCTGCCTGTAAGATTTCCCGACAGGTGAACCTGCGCAAAGCCCCTTGGCAAAGTGCCTCGAACGCGCCACGCTGGAACCCATGGACCTTCAGGATATGTTTGACCCGGCCGGCGAAGTGCCGCCCGCGACCCCCGCCGCCACTTTGGTGATTTTCCGCAATTGCCCCGATGGCGGCGCGCCGCAGCTGTTGATGGTGCAGCGGTCCAAGGAAATGCGCTTTGCCGGCGGTGCGGCGGTCTTCCCGGGCGGGCGAGTGGATCAGGCCGACTTCGATCTGGCCGATGCCCATGGCGCTGACGATGACGATACCCGCGAAGAACTGGCTGCGCGGATTGCGGCGGTGCGCGAAACGCTGGAGGAGACCGGGCTGGCAGTTGGCCTGCACCAACGCCCGAGCCTTGACGATGCCCTGCGGGCGCGGGCGCAATTGCTCGAACTGGGCACGCTTGGTCCGGTGCTGGAAACAATGGGCTGGACACTCGACTTGGACGGGCTGGTGCCGTTTTCGCGCTGGCGACCCAAGCACAAGGAAATCCGGGTATTCGACACCCGTTTTTACCTTGCCAATCTGGGCACCGGGGCTGTCGATTTGCTAGTCGATGCGACCGAGAACACCCACCTGTTCTGGGCCAGCGCAGCAGAAGCACTGCGGCTGGCTGATTCTGGCGATATCAAAGTGATCTTCCCGACCCGTCGCAATCTGGAACGGCTGGCGCAGTTCGCCAGCTTTGACGATGCTCTGGCCCACGTTGCCGAATTTCCTTCAACCATGATCACGCCGTTTATGGAAATGCGAGATGGCGCGCCATGGCTGATGATCCCGGCCGATGCCGGTTATCCGGTGCACGGCGAAGCTTTGGAAAGCGCGTCGCGCGGCTGACAAGCCGGCTAAAAAAGTGCCCCCGCACTGGAAGAATGCGCGGGGGCCAGGGGCCCGGGCAATGATTCCCCGGGGTGGGTCGCAGGCCCTGTTTGCCAGCGCTGGGCCCTGCTGGCCGTGATGGCCATCACACTGCAGAATAGGAAAATGGTGCGCCCGGGTGGATTCGAACCACCGGCCTCAAGATTAGAAGTCTCGTGCTCTATCCAACTGAGCTACGGGCGCCATCGGGTGCCCTCATAGGCAGGCTTTTCGCGGCGCGCAAACATCGCTAGCGTACAAATTATGACCCAACCACTTTCCCGGATCGACGGCGCTTTGAGCGCCCGCCGCCATTTCCGCTACTATGACTATGTCATGGCGGCTTTCGTCGCGATCCTGCTGCTGTCGAACCTGATCGGGGCGGCCAAGCTGGCCACGGTAGGCGGGTTTACCTTTGGTGCCGGGATCCTGTTCTTCCCGCTGTCCTATGTGATCGGCGACGTGCTGACCGAGGTCTATGGCTATTCCAATGCCCGCCGCTGTGTCTGGATGGGCTTTGCGGCGCTGCTGTTCATGGCCTTCATGAGCTATGTTGTGGTCGCTCTGCCGGCGGCCGATGGCTGGGATGGACAGGCCGCTTATGAAAGCGTGTTCGGATCAACCTGGCGGATTGTCGCGGCTTCGATCCTGGCGTTCTGGGCCGGGGATTTCGTCAACAGCTTTGTATTGGCGCGGATGAAGGTGATCACGCTGGGCAGGCTCCTGTGGGCCCGGACGATCGGATCGACCGTATTCGGCCAAGGCATCGACAGCCTGATCTTTTACCCGGTCGCGTTTCTGGGGATCTGGTCAACCACGCAGGTGCTGACCGTGATGGTCACCAACTGGCTGCTGAAAGTGCTGTGGGAGGCGTTGCTTACCCCGGTGACTTATGCGGTAGTCGGCTGGTTCAAAGCCCGCGAGGGGGTTGATGTCTATGACACCGGCACCGATTTCTCACCCTTTGCCAAGACGGCATCGGTTTAGGCCCCGGTCGCTGCCGGGGCCTCACCGTGATTGTCTC